>CBDUMX010000012.1:0-21000 GCA_965368435.1 uncultured bacterium | reverse complement strand
AAGACTTTAAGCTTGTCTTTAATTAGAAGGAAATGAAGAAATTACTTATTGCACTTACACTTATTATTGGCAGTATTACTTCCTATGCTCAAGCAAACGTTGATTGTATTCCAGAAGAATATGAGACGGATACTGAGCTGAAAGAAATGGAAGCTTGCGTACATGAAGCAGCTAATTATATAATGTCTACTCCACTTACTGAAGTGGATGAAGATTACGGAACTGTTTTAGTTATGGTAATTACTTGGATGACTAAAACTCCGGATTATACTTTCAACTTAAATTCGAATATGCTTAAAGCATGTAAAAAGAATGATGTATATGTGTTTTTGTACATGGCTGCTGTTGCCAAAGCTCATTTAGATGGTGGAAGTGATCCAGAAGGAGATGCAGTTAAGATTTTTGTTGAATTTATTGACAATCCTAGAAGCCGCGTCAAGGTTAGTAAGAAACTTCAGAAAGTCATTGATGCTTATAAGTCTGGAAGTTACAATAAGTATATCTAATCTTCCCAGATTTTAGACGGATTCAGTATCCCTTTGGGATCCAGTGCCTTTTTTATTCCTTTCATGATGGAGATATGAGTAGGTGTAAGTACTTCGGTCAAATACTTTTTTTGAACTAGTCCGATACCGTGTTCACCGCTGATAGTACCTCCTAAAGATTTACATAAGCGGAAGATTTTTCGTATGCCTTCGTCTAAAGACTTGCCATTCCAATCCTCATCGGACATAGATCCTTTAATGATATTAACATGTAAATTTCCATCGCCGGCATGACCATAACATATCGACTCAAAGCCGTGCGCTGCACCAATGGACTTAACTCCCATAAGCAGTTTAGCTAGATTAGCGCGCTGCACAACAGTGTCTTCTTCTTTATAAACTGAATGTGCTTTTACCATTTCGCCAATACTCCTGCGAATTTTCCAGAGCTTTTCTTTTTGCTCCGAGGTTTCAGCGAATAAGACATTTTGTACATTGAACTTCTCCAATACTGTATTCATGCCTTCGCATTCATCGTACAATTGATCCATAGCATTACCGTCAACTTCAATTAATAAATAGGCATTAATTCCATCCTTAATTTCGAACTGAACTTGTTCACCATATTTGGCAACTATTTCAACTGCAGATCGTTCCATGAGTTCAAGTGCAGAGGGAGAGAAGCCCTTGCGGAATAAATCTGCTACTGCTAAACATGCATTTTCAGCATTCTCAAATTCTGCTAACATTAATAAATCATGTTGAGGTAAAGGGAGGATTTTAAATACGATTTTGGTGACAACCCCAAGAGTACCTTCACTTCCTACAAATAATTGAGTTAGATTGTAGCCAGTTGAGTTCTTTAAAGTATTAGCGCCAGTCCAGATAATCTCGCCATTGGCCAATACTACCTCTAAATTTAAAACATAGTCCTTTGTAGTACCGTATTTAAGTGCTTTTGGTCCCCCAGAAGAATGCGCAATATTTCCTCCTAGAAAACAACTGCCTTTACTAGCCGGATCAGGAGGGTAGAATAAACCCTTTTCTTTTAAAGCGATTTGAAGATCTTCATTGATAACTCCTGCCTCTACAGTAACTTGGAAATTATCCTCATCTATAGCAAGTATCTTGTTCATATTCTTCATGGAAAGACATACACCTCCATGAACAGGCAGGCTTCCTCCACTTAATCCTGTACCAGCACCTCTTGGAGTAATAGGGATAGTATTGTCGTTGCAGAATTTTAAAACAGTGCTTACGTCAGTGGGAGAATCAGGAAAAACTACAACTTCTGGCGGAAAGCTCAAATCTTCTGTATGGTCAGAGGCGTTTTGAATAATTGTTTCTTCATTCGTAGAGAGTTTATTGCTACCAATCAAATTTTCAAGCTCTTTTATCCAATCCGTTTTCATTTATCTTGTATAATTGAAGCAAAGTTAAACAGATGAGAAAGATTTGGATTTTTAGTTTAATAATCTTGTCAACTTCTGCATTTGCGCAGAAAAAGGACATTAGTTTAGAAGACATTTGGGCCAGTGGGAATTTATACCCTAAAACAATTTCAGGCTTTATTAACCTAAAAGATGGAGCCAGCTATTGTTTGCAAGAACAAGATGCTAAAGGAAACTCTGTTGTTGTTAGTTATAGCTATACTACTGGCGATAAGGGAGCTACCGTAATTGACGGTGCAAAAATTGCTGCTAAATTAGGAGTGGAGAAATTTAATTTCTCTTCGTTTCAATTGAGTTCGGATGAATCTAAAGCGCTGTTGCAATACAATGTTGAAAGCATATATAGGCACAGTACGAGAGCCAATGCCATCATTGTAAACTTAAGTGATTATTCTTATGTGGCTATTGACGGTGGTAAGCTTAGATATCCAACACTAGATCCAACTGCTCAGAGAGTGGCATTTGTAAGAAGCAATGATTTATATGTTTTCGATCTAGCAAAACAAAAGACATTAAGAGTGACTAAAGACGGCGAATACAACTCTATTATCAATGGAGCTGTAGACTGGGTGTATGAAGAAGAGTTTAGCATGAGCAGAGGCTATGAGTGGAACAGCACAGGTACCAAGATTGCGTATTACAGATTTGATGAGAGCCAAGTAAAGGAATGGGTAATGCCTATGTATGGAGATTTATATCCAGAACAATATAAATTTAAATACCCTAAGGCTGGCGAAGCCAACAGTGTTGTTGAAGTTCACGTATGTGACGTCGTAAAAAAGAAAGACAAAAAACTAGAACTGGGATCTGAAAATGATCAATACTTGCCAAGAATTAAATGGACCAATAATCCAGATGTATTAAGTATTCAGAGATTGAATAGACTACAGAATAAGTGGGAATTACTGTTAGCTGATGCAAGCGGAGAAATAAGCGTCTCACTAGAAGAAGAAAGCAAATACTATGTGGATATTACAGACCACATACATTATTTAGCTGATGGCAAGCACATGATAGTAAATAGCGAAAAGAACGGGTATAATCATTTGTATTTTCACAAAGTGGACGGACCTCAGGTATTTCAAATCACCAAGGGAAAATATGATGTAACGGATATTCTAGCTATTGATGATAAGAACGAATTAATATACTTCACTTCTGCTGAGGTATCTCCGACAGAACGCCATATCTACTCTATAAATTTCGACGGAACGAATAAGAAAAAATTGAGTACAGAATCTGGTTTTCACTCTGCACAATTTAGCAATGATTTTAGCATGTGTCTGCATACTTTAAGTACGGCTCAGGACGGATTTACTTATGCCATTCGCTCTGCAAGCTGGGATCTTGTAAGAATAGTAGAGGATAATTCTGAATTCAAACAAAAGACCGAAGAGTACAACATGAGTCCTTTGGAGTTTAGCACTCTTGAAACAGAAGATGGTGTTAGGTTGAATTACTGGATGATTAAGCCTTCTAATATGGAAGTAGGTAAGCAATACCCAATGCTTATGTATGTCTATGGCGGACCAGGCTCACAAACCGTTAAAAACGAATTTGGATGGAGCAATTATATGTGGTATCAAATGCTGGCAAATAAGCACAATATTATCGTGGTGTCGGTAGACAATAGAGGAACCGGTGCCCGAGGATCTGAATTTAAGAAAATGACCTATAAGCAATTGGGTAAGTATGAAACCATCGACCAAATCGCTTCTGCTAAATATTTTGCTCAACTAGACTTTGTAGATGCCAATAGAATTGGTATTTGGGGATGGAGTTATGGAGGGTATATGAGCAGCTTAGCTCTGGCAAAAGGGAATGATGTATTTAAAATGGCAATTGCGGTAGCACCTGTGAGCAACTGGAGGTATTACGACAATATCTACACAGAACGCTATATGCAAAGACCTCAAGACAATGCCTCGGGATATGATGATAATTCGCCAATAAATTTTGTCAAGGATATCAAAGGCAAATACTTAATAATTCATGGCACAGGTGATGACAATGTTCATTTTCAGAATACGGTTGAAATGGTAAATGCCCTTATCAAATACAATATTCCTTTTGACTCAGAATTCTATCCAAATAGAAACCACGGCATTTATGGAGGATATACGAGATTGCACTTGTACAACAAAATGACCAATTTTATTTTGGACAATCTCTAAAATCTTGATTTTAAGCTAAAAAGTATATTTTTACCGAAACAATAAGACAAAATGAGCGAAGAAGTAACTCTAAACGAATTTAAGGACGACCCAATACCAGAAGAAGGTTTTAATGGGCATCCTAAAGGTCTGATGACCTTGTTCTTCTCGGAAATGTGGGAGCGTTTTTGCTACTACGGGATGAGAGTATTATTAACTTTATATCTAGTAAAATCATTAATGAAAGGCGACTCTGAAGCCGCTCTTATTTATGGTGCTTATACTGGACTTGTTTATGCCGCTCCAATTCTCGGAGGAAAAATGGCAGATAAGTTTTTAGGATATAGATATGCTGTTATGCTTGGAGCCGTACTGATGGCTATAGGTGAATTTCTGATACTTGGTAAAAGTGAACATTTCTTACTATTAGGAATGGGAGCGCTTATAATCGGTAATGGCTATTTTAAAGCAAATATTTCTACTATAGTTGGAAAGCTTTACAAAGACAATGATCCTAGAAGAGATTCTGGATTTACAATTTTCTACATTGGTATAAATATTGGCGCCTTACTTGCCACAACTTTGGTTGCCTATGTGGGTGAGACCTATGGCTTTGATAAAGGATTTGGGTTAGCAGGTTTAGGTATGCTTACCGGATTATTTATATTCTGGTCGGGCAGAAAAAACTATGCAGCTGCGCCAGGATTAGAAATAACAGAAGCTGGAAAGAAAAAGGTTATAGGTCCAATGAATATGACCCATGCGATTACCGTTGGTTCACTTGCATTAATACCGCTATGTTATTTCTTGATACAGCACAATAGCTGGATGGATTATATCCTATTAGGCTTGTTTATTTTTATAGCCTACACCATGATTACAGCCGGTGCTAAAGCTGATAAAGTAAACAATGAAAGCGTTTGGAAAGATAGAATGATTGCCTTGATAATATTCATGTTAATCAACATTACTTTCTGGGCTTGTTTTGAGCAGGCAGGTACATCTTTAACCCTTTTTGCCGATAGGAATGTGGATAGAATGATAGGTGGTTGGGAGATGCCAGCAGCTATGACACAATTCTTTAATCCATTCTTCATCATCGTATTTGGTTCTATATTTTCAGTGATGTGGGTTAAGCTCGCTCAAAGAGGAAAAAACCCTAGTATACCCTTGAAATTTGCTTTTGGAATCTTGCAATTGGGGCTAGGATTTTTAGTAACTCAAGTTGGATTGCAATTTGTTAACGAAGCTTATCAAGTGCCATTGTTAACACTTGTTGTATTATACTTATTGCATACCACAGGTGAATTATTCTTATCGCCAATTGGATTATCAATGGTAACTAAACTAGCTCCGAAAAATGTTGCAGGATTGGCTATGGGAGCATGGTTTCTGAGTTTTGCTATAGCTAATTATGTTGGAGGTAAGATTGCGACTTTAACAGGTGGCCACGGAGGTGAAGAGAAATTAAGTGTAGCAGAAGGATTAGCAAAATACTCTTCTGTTTTTGCCAATATTGGATTTGTTCTATTAGGCATTGCGGTAATTATAGTATTGGTAAATAAACCGCTGAAGAAATTGATGCACGGAGTAGAATAATAGAAAGAAATATTAATAGAAATCCCGCTATATGCGGGATTTTTTATTTACAGATTTTGGACTGGAAAGTAATATATACCGCAAGCCGTCAGGAAAAAAAACTAGCAAAGCAACTAAATGAAATTGGGGTAGTCAACTATTTGCCGCTATACAAAAAGCTAACACAGTGGAGCGATAGGAAAAAATGGGTTGAATGGCCATTGTTTAGTGGCTATTTATTTGTCAAGCCGACAGCAGAGCAGCGTGATGCTGTGCTTAGTTTTTCAGGCGCAGTTGCCTATCTGCGTTTTAATGGCGCTGATGCGATAGTCACAGACAAGGAGATAGCGACTATAAAAAATATTTTAAATTCTGGTTACTCCATGGAGAGTATACACACACCAGAAGACTTTAAAGTTGGCGAGCAAGCCATGGTTTTAGAAGGTCCTCTTAAAGATCAGTTGGTGGATATTCATCGACGTAATAATGATACAGAGTATTTGGTGAGCTTCGATACTTTCGGACAAAGCATTAAAATTGGATTGCCATATCACATTTTGAAGCCAATGAAGTAGAACTTTTATAGTTGATTGTATGCTGAGTAAAGCTGGTGAAAACGGAAAAAAGTTGGTGGGTTGAGAAACGTGATTTCGGGGTCGGGGGCAAGCCCCCCTCCCCAAGAGCCAATATAAGCACTAGCTCAATAAGTCAGAAATCAGAATCCCCAAACGCGCCCTTAAATCTTAAGTGCGTGATTTCTAATGCTAAAGCTTAAGAAATTCCCTAAAGTAAGTTGCCAAAGAAATAGACCGGAATGCCCAATTGAAAAATTTATTGGCGCCTCTTGTCCTCAACTATCTACAATCTTCTAAATAGGCTTGCACAAATTGTTAGTATGTTCATATTAAATTACTTAGAGCAATGCTTTAATATCTGAATTTTGTATCAAATTTTTACTCAATGAGTCAAAATACAAAAAAGCTTGCAGTGATAGGTCTAGGTTATGTTGGTTTGCCACTCGCTGTAGAATTTGGAAAGAAATACGAAACCATCGGTTTTGATATCAATCCAGCGAGAATCACTGAATTAAATCAAGGCAAAGATTCTACTCTAGAAGTGGATAAAGACCAGTTGCTTAGCGCTAAGAATCTTAGATTTACAACCGACATTTCTGAATTGGAAGATGCGCAGATTTACATAGTAACTGTTCCTACCCCAATTGATAAAAGCAAGAAACCAGATTTAGTTCCTTTGCAAAAGTCGAGTGCAGCTGTTGGTTCGGTCTTAAAATCGGGAGATATAGTAATTTATGAATCAACCGTATTTCCAGGATGTACAGAAGAAATCTGTGTTCCAATACTTGAGCGCGAGAGCGGATTGAAATACAATCAAGATTTCTATTGCGGCTATTCGCCTGAACGAATTAATCCTGGAGACAAGAAACATACAGTAACTACAATTCAAAAAGTCACATCAGGTTCTACTCCAGAGATTGCAGAAGAAGTTGATCAGTTATATAAATCTATCATTACTGCAGGCACGTATAAAGCAGGTTCGATTAAAGTTGCTGAGGCTGCTAAAGTGATAGAAAACTGCCAACGCGATATAAATATCGCTTTTGTTAATGAGCTATCGCTGATCTTTAATAGACTTAATATTGACACCTTAGAAGTTCTTGAAGCAGCGGGAACTAAATGGAATTTTTTACCCTTTAGGCCGGGGCTCGTAGGCGGACATTGTATTGGAGTTGATCCTTACTATTTGACTTATAAAGCCCAAGAAGTTGGATATACACCCGAAGTTATACTTTCTGGGAGGAGAATTAATGATTCCATGGGTGCATATGTAGCTAAGAAAGTTATTAAAGCCTTAATCGACAACGGCAGCACTTTAAAGGATTCTAAGGTTCTAATGCTTGGAGTGACATTTAAAGAGAATTGCCCTGATATCAGAAATTCTAGAGCGGTAGATGTATACTATGAACTTACTGATTTTGGCCTTGAGGTTGATGTTTATGACCCTTGGGCTAGTCCAGAAGAAGTAATGCATGAATACGATATACAGTTGAAATCAAAGCTGAAAGATAAATATGAAGCAGTGGTTTTAGCAGTTGCCCATAATGAATTTAAGCGTTTAAATCTCTCTCAACTTAAGAAAGATAAAACCGTTGTATTCGACATAAAATCCTTTTTCCCTAAAGAAGAAGTTACAGAAAGACTATAATGAAGAAAGTACTCATAACAGGAACAGCAGGCTTTATAGGTCACCATTTGGCCCTATTGCTTCGAGATGTTGGGATGAAGGTAGTTGGACTTGATCAAATAAACGACTACTATGATATCGATCTAAAATATCATCGCTTATCACTCCAAGGAATAGATAAATCTTCGATTGAATATGGGAAGAAAGTTGCAGGTGAAATAGATTTTATTCAATTAAATCTCGAAGATGCCGATGCTATGATGAAATTATTCGAGGCTGAGAAGTTTGATTATGTAGTCAATTTGGCTGCGCAAGCCGGCGTGCGATACTCACTTGAGAATCCAAATGCCTATATCAATAGCAATATTCAAGGATTCCTAAACATACTTGAAGCTTGTAGAGCCTATCCAGTGGAGCACTTGGTGTATGCGTCGACTAGCTCAGTTTATGGTCTTAATAAGCAAATACCTTTTAAAACATCTTCATGTACTGATCATCCAGTGGCATTATATGCCGCTACTAAGAAGGCCAATGAATTGATGGCACATTCCTATTCTCATCTATTCAGTATTCCTTCAACAGGATTGAGGTTTTTTACTGTTTATGGTCCAGTAGGAAGACCAGATATGGCTCTCTTCCTATTTACAGATGCAATGGTGAAGGGAAAGCCAATCAATGTTTTTGGGAATGGAGATATGATGCGTGATTTTACTTATGTGGCGGATATAGTTGAGGCTATATCTAAATTATTGCCTAAGCCTCCTCTTGAAAACAACTTTGACCCAAAAGACCCTAAGCCCAATACAAGTTCAGCTCCTTATGCCATATACAACATAGGAAATAATTCTCCAGTTGGTTTAATGGAGTATATAGCTGAAATAGAAAAAAACTTAGGAGTTACTGCAGATAAAAATTATATGGATATGCAAGCTGGAGATGTCAGAGAAACCTATGCTGATGTTACTGATTTGTATGATATGATAGAGTTTAAGCCTGCAACTTCCATAGCAGAAGGAGTTAAAAGCTTTATAGATTGGTATAGAATATATTACAATATTGAGTAATTTTGCTACTCAAAAATGATAGAGACACTAATTTCATCGAAGACCCGAATTAAATTGTTGCTAAAGTTCTTTTTGAACAGTAACAATAGCTCTTATCTGCGCAATTTGGAGTCGGAATTCGGTGAATCTACAAACGCTATCCGGCTTGAGCTGAATAAGTTTGAGCAAGCAGGACTCTTAAACTCTAGCCTTCAAGGCAATAGAAAATATTTTAAGGCAAATACCAAACACCCTCTTTTTAATGATCTCAACAGCATGCTAATAAAGTTTACTGGCTTGGATAAAATCATCGAGAAGGTGATTGACAATCTTGGAGATCTTGAACGGGCATATGTTGTTGGAAATTTAGCTAAAGGCTTGAATTCTGAAGTGGTTGATTTGGTATTTATTGGCAATATCGACAAGCAATATTTATTCTCCCTAATTGAAAAAGTAGAGAGAATAATTGATAAAAAGATAAAATACATCCTATACACTTCAGATGAAGTTATAGATGATGAAATTGAACGTAGGTTCAAGGATAACTTGCTTCTCTGGAGTAAGTAGTAATTATTATAAATTTAAAAAAAAGCAGTTGCAGGATGTGACTGAAGTGGCGAAGCTGTGAATAGACCTAAAAAATATAAAGCACAAAAGAGGCATATTGCAAAAGCAATCTCTTGGAGGTTCTTTGGTACAATTGGCACCATAGCAGTAGCTTGGATTGTCACTGGGAACCCTACTCTCGGACTCTCAATAGGAGTCGTGGAATTAATTACTAAAACTCTCCTCTATTATTTTCATGAGCGGGTTTGGTTTAATGTCAACTTTCCAGATACCAATAAAAGACATCTCGCTAAAACCATTACTTGGCGTTTAGTTGGAACTATAGACACCATGATTATTGCTTGGGTGATCTCTGGTAATCCTATGATGGGGCTGCAAATAGGAGGGATAGAAGCAATAACAAAAATGATAATGTATTATTTCCATGAAACCATTTGGCATAAGTCGCAATACGGCTTAGAACCTATTAACAATGAGCAAGAACGTATACAAACAAGACCTTAGCGTAAGTCGCGCTGATAGAGAAAAGGTGACAGGTGTGAATGCTAAAGTTATTTGGTTTACAGGATTATCTGGTTCAGGTAAATCGACCATTGCTTCTGCATTGCATAAAAGATTGACGTCTGAAAATGTGCCGAGTTATGTGCTTGATGGCGACAATATTCGTTTGGGCATTAATTCCGACCTTGATTTTTCGGATTCAGCGAGAACTGAAAATATCCGACGTATATCTGAAATCGCAAAATTGTTTGTAGACGCTGGTTTGCTAGTCATTACATCGTTCATCTCGCCCTTTATTAAAGACCGACAATCAGCTCGAGATATTATTGGCAAGCAAGACTTTATAGAAATTTATGTGGATTGCCCCTTAGAAGTTTGCGAACAACGTGATGTAAAAGGTCTTTATGCCAGAGCGAGAAAAGGAGAAATCAAACAGTTTACTGGTATTGATTCACCTTATGAAGCTCCCTTGAAAGCCGACATCATCGTCAAATCAAATGAATTTACTGTTGATGAATGTGTTGATCAAATTCTCACGGTTTTATCAAAGAAAATAACAATAGAAAAAAATTAAAATGAAGCATACATTAACCCATCTAAAAGAATTAGAAGCCGAAAGCATCTTCATAATACGCGAAACATTTGCGCAGTTCAATAATCCATGCATTTTGTTTTCTGGAGGCAAGGATTCTATAGTATTAACTCATTTAGCAAAAAAGGCCTTTTGGCCTGCAAAAATTCCATTTCCTCTAGTGCATGTGGATACAGGCCATAATTTTCCTGAAACCATTGAGTTCAGAGATAAATTGGTTAAGGAAATTGGATGCCAACTCATCGTTGGGTCTGTACAAAAATCCATTGATCAAGGAAGAGCTATTGAAGAAAAAGGAATCAATGCAACTCGAAACCGCTTGCAAATCACTACCCTTTTAGACACCATAGAAGAGGGGCAGTTCGATGCATGTATGGGTGGCGCTCGTAGAGATGAGGAAAAAGCACGAGCCAAAGAGCGCTTCTTTTCCCATAGAGACGAATTTGGACAATGGGATCCCAAAAATCAACGTCCAGAACTATGGAATTTGTTCAACGGGCTAAAACATTTTGGAGAAAACTTTAGAGTATTTCCTATTAGTAATTGGACCGAAATGGACATCTGGCAATACATATTACTGGAAGGAATAGAACTGCCAAATCTGTACTTCTCTCATGAAAGAGAATGCTTTATAAGAAATGGCACCATACTTTCTGTCAATGAGTTTATGCCGCTAAAAGAGAACGAAAAGCCACAGAAAATGACAATACGATTTAGAACCATGGGTGATATTACAATCACTGGAGCTGTAGAATCAACGGCAAGTAGATTAGAAGACATAATTGCAGAAGTAGCTGCTGCACGAAATACTGAAAGAGGAGGAAGAGCCGATGATCAGCGCTCTGAAACAGCTATGGAAGACAGAAAAAAAGAAGGATATTTTTAAGCAAAACTTAAATAATTAATAATTTAACCGTTTAACCGTTTAATTGAATAACCGCATAATAGAATAACAATGAACGATAACTATTTAGATCGAGATTTATTAAGATTTACCACAGCTGGCAGTGTAGACGATGGCAAAAGCACTTTAATTGGAAGGTTATTATATGACTCCAAAAGCATTTTTGCTGACCAATTAGACTCTGTCGAAAGCTCAAGCAAGAAAAAAGGACTAGAGCATATTGACTTTTCATTATTGACCGATGGATTGAAAGATGAACGGGAGCAGGGTATAACAATTGACGTTGCTTATAGATACTTTTCAACCCCTAAAAGAAAATTCATTATTGCTGATACTCCAGGGCATATTCAATACACCAGAAATATGATAACTGGAGCGTCAACAGCTAACCTAGCTCTAATACTAATTGATGCCAGAAAAGGTGTAATTGAACAAACTAAGCGCCATTCATTTATTGCTTCTCTACTGCAGATCAAGCATATAGTGGTATGCGTAAATAAGATGGATTTGGTGGATTTTAAAGAAGAACGCTTTGATGAAATTGTAGAAGAGTATGAAGATTTTGCGTCCAAACTTGATGTCGACGATATTCGATTTTTACCAATTTCAGCTCTTCACGGCGACAATGTAGTGGATAAAGGAAATAATGTGAACTGGTTTAAAGGTGCGACTTTACTGCATACCTTGGAAACTATTCATATATCTAGCGATAGGAACATGATAGATTGCCGATTCCCAGTTCAGACAGTTCTTCGTCCACATCAAGATGAGTTCCACGATTTCAGAGGTTATGCTGGACGTATAGAAAGTGGAATCTTTAAAAAAGGTGATGATGTGACTGTGCTTCCATCTGGTTTCAGCTCTAAAATTCAAGGAATATATGCGAGCGAAGAGGAAATTGAAGAAGCTTACCCACCAATGTCGGTAGCAATTACACTTGAAGATGATATTGATATTAGTAGAGGTGATATGATTGTTAGACCAAACAATCAGCCAAGTAGCACTCAGGACATTGAGGTTATGCTGTGCTGGATGGGCAATGAAGACTTCAATCCGGCCAAAAAGTTTACATTATTACATACTACCAATCAGGTTAAATGTATGGTGAAGGAGCTTAGATATAAAGTAGACATAAATACCCTACATAGAAATGAGGAAGATAAACTCATTAAGATGAATGATATCTGTAGAGTAAAAATTAGAACCACTAAGCCTTTACTAATGGACTCATATACTAAAAACCGATCTACTGGATCTATAATTTTGGTAGATGAAGGAACCAATAATACGGTTGCGGCAGGAATGATTATATAGGGTTAGGTACGGTTAGTTGCGGTTAGAGTCGGTTAACCGTTTAACCGCCTAACCGTGTCACCGACTAATTGACTATCGAATAAAAACAAAACGATCTCGTTCAATTCTTTCAGTTAGAATATTACAATGTCGTTTAGAAATACTTATAACTTTGGCTCTTGCATCAATTTTCCTTTGAAAAAATGGAGGTATGGCGATTAGGGCAAACTATGGTAGAGATGATTTACTCAGACACCTATTCGTTTCCTAAACATGAAAATTATGGGATAATCTCACAGCTCAGAAGAAGTGCGGTGTCAGTATGCTCAAATATTGCAGAAGGAAGCGGAAAAGTCAGTAATAAAGATAAAAAGAGGTATGTATCCATTGCCTATGGCAGTTTGATGGAAACTATGAATTTAGTGATACTTAGCAATAGATTAAAGTATGTGAAGAATGAAAAGCTTAAGGAGTATCGTCAGTTAATACGTCGTATTTCAATAATGCTGACGCGACTTGGTAAATACTTTGAATCAAACCCCACCTAACCGCACCTAACCGCGCCTAACCCTAACACCGCCTAACCGTATCTAACCCTAACTAACCGCCTAACCAAATAACCTTATAAACATGAAAAATATCCTAATAACTGGTGGTGCTGGCTTTATTGGATCTCATGTGGTCCGACTTTTTGTTAACAGCTATCCTGAGCATAAGATTTATAACTTAGATGCTTTGACTTATGCCGGGAATCTTGAAAACCTCAAGGATATTGAGAATTCTGAAAATTACTCCTTTATTCATGGCGACATTCAAGATTTAGAATTCATGCGTAAAATTTTCAGGGAGCATAAAATTACAGATGTCATTCACTTAGCAGCTGAGTCGCATGTAGATCGATCAATCACAGATCCTCTGCTTTTTGTTAAAACTAATGTAATCGGAACCACCAACTTGCTGCAGGCTGCCAAAGAGTTTTGGACAACTGAGTCAGATCACAGATTTTATCATGTATCTACAGATGAGGTATATGGTTCGCTTGGAGATACTGGGTTCTTCTATGAAAACACTTCCTATGATCCTCGCAGTCCGTACTCTGCTTCAAAAGCCAGTAGTGATCATTTTGTTCGCGCATATTATCATACCTATGGATTACCTGTAGTCATATCCAATTGCTCCAATAATTACGGTCCAAATCATTTCCCGGAAAAACTGATTCCACTGATGATCAATAACATCATCAACAATAAAGCCCTTCCGGTATACGGTGAAGGTGCTAATGTGAGAGATTGGCTCTTTGTAAAAGATCATGCAGAAGCAATTAAAACTATTTTCGAAAAAGGCCGATTAGGTGAAACCTATAATATTGGGGGACACAATGAGTGGAAAAACATAGATTTAGTCCACTTACTATGTAGCATTATGGATGAAAAACTAGGCCGAGAAGCGGGGACCTCCGCTAAACTCATAACTTATGTTAAAGACAGAGCCGGCCACGATCTACGATATGCCATAGATGCAACAAAGCTTCAAGATGAACTGGGATGGAAGCCGTCGCTTCAATTTGAAGAAGGCTTAAGATACACGGTGGATTGGTTCTTAAATAATAAGGAATGGTTGGATCATGTAACCTCTGGAGAATATCAAGGGTATTATAATAAAATGTACAAGTGACGCTTATAAAATTATATCTCGCAGAGGTCGCTATGAGTTACGCAGAGAACGCAAAAAATAATAAATTTCTCAAGTGCATGAAAATCAAATTTCAAAAACAGTACTGGAATGTGCACTGCGTATTCACCGGAGCCTCGGGCCAGGATTATTGGAATCTGCCTATGAGGCAGCACTTGTGTTTGAACTAAGACAAAAAGGAATGTTTATACAGCAACAACACCCTTTGCCTTTTTATTATCGAGAAGTGAAACAGGAGGTAGGCTATAGAGTAGATATTATGGTTGAGAAAAAAGTTGTAATAGAAGTTAAATCTGTTGACCAACTTGCGCCAATTCACTATGCCCAATTATTGACCTATTTAAAATTAAGCAAAAAGAAACTGGGCTTATTGATCAATTTTAATTCACTGCTCATTAAGGATGGCTTTCATCGCCTAGTAAATAACTTATAAACCTGCGACCTTAGCGCAAGACCCCGCGTCCTCTGCGTGAAACAAGAACTATATACAATGAAAGGAATAATACTCGCTGGCGGATCCGGAACCCGCCTGTACCCAATAACGAAAGGCATCTCCAAGCAATTAATGCCTATATACGACAAGCCGATGATATACTATCCGCTCTCGGTACTTATGCTTGCAGGGATTAGGGATATTCTCATAATTACAACTCCGCATGAGAATGAACAATTCGTTCGCTTATTGGGCGATGGATCCCAAATAGGTTGTAACTTTCAATATGCAGTACAAGAAGTTCCCAATGGATTAGCACAAGCGTTTGTAATAGGTGCAGATTTTATAGGAACAGATTCAGTTGCGTTAATACTAGGAGATAATATCTTCTATCGCTCTCAAATGACTCAATTCTTAGAAGAGTGTATAGATCCCAATGGTGGGATAGTTTTTGCATACCCGGTTAATGATCCAGAACGCTATGGGGTTGTGGACTTTGATGATAACAACAATGCTTTAAGCATAGAGGAAAAACCTGCAAAGCCAAAATCAAATTATGCAGTGCCGGGCTTGTATTTCTATGATAATGAAGTTGTAGAAATTGCCAAGAATCTCAAGCCTTCTGCAAGAGGAGAGTATGAAATTACAGATATAAACAAACACTATTTAGAGAATGCTAAGCTCAAAGTGAAAGTGTTTAGCAGAGGTACAGCTTGGTTAGATACAGGTACATTTGAGTCTTTACATGATGCCTCAGAGTTCGTAAGAGTTATAGAAAAACGTCAAGGATGGAAGATTGGCTGTATAGAGGAAATAGCATATAGAAAAGGCTTTATTGACAAAGCCCAATTGATAAAACTGGCAGAGGAAATTGCTAAAAGCGGATATGGTGAATATCTATTAAAGATTGTCAATAGCTCAAAGTGAGTAACATAGACTTCATAGGAATAGGAGCGCAAAAGGCAGGAACGAGCTGGTTGCACAATATGCTTAACGAGCACCCAGATGTTAGTCTCTTGCCAATTAAAGAATTACACTATTTTGATAGAAGTAAAGAATATCCTTCACCAAATAAACTGGCTATAACGAAACGCTCAGAGCGTCTTGCTAACCCCAAGTGGCGTAAAGCCGCAATTCGAGAGGTGCTCAGATATATAAAAAAGGGTGATTTAAATAAAGCTCGCTGGTTTTATAAGTGGCATTTTAAAAACTATAATGATGAATGGTACCTATCTCTTTTTCAAGGCTTAAATGGTCTAAAAGGAGAAATAACTCCAGCCTATTCTATTTTGAACGATAGCGATGTTCAATCCATGGCTAAGCTATTGCAAAACGGTAAACTAATACTAATGCTTCGCGATCCAATAGATAGGGCCTGGTCGCATTACCGACACAGTGCTACCTACAGAAATTTTAATGTAGGAGAACAATCAATAGAAGAAATATTAGATTTTATGGATTCTGATGATCAGGTTCTGCGATCAAATTATATTAGAACAATCCAGACCTATTTGAAGCATTTCAATCGAAATCAATTGCTAATATGTTTCTTCGAAGGTATTAAAGAGAACCCTCAACAGCTCTTGAATGAGGTTTTAGACTTCCTCAATGTAAAAGCCTACACTATTAATCAGCAACTTATATATAAAAAAGTGAATGTATCGGCTGAGCTTAAAATGCCAGATGATGTTTATAAACACCTTAAAACCAAGTATAAATCGTTGATGGCTGATCTAAGAAACACGCTAGGTTCCTATACTAATGATTGGTATAATAAACATTATCAAGGTGAATTGACAGCTGATGAAAATAGACCATTCTCATTATTTGCATCTGAAGCCATACTTCAATGCGATTCAAATTACTTTAATAATTCATGAACCCTGAATACAAACAAATCGTCAAATTAGCTTCAATAGAAGCTGGGCAGGCAATACTTGAAATTTATAATACAGCAGATTTTGGTGTTGAGATGAAAAGCAATAACTCACCACTGACATTGGCAGATCAAGCTGCGCACAATGTCATTGTTAAACACTTATCTAAAACTCCATATCCAATTTTAAGTGAGGAAGGTAAAGACATCATTTTTGAACAAAGAAATGCATGGCCAACATTTTGGATGGTAGATCCTCTCGATGGTACAAAGGAGTTTATAAAAAAGAATGGTGAATTTACGGTGAACATTGCCTTGATAGAAAAGGGTAAAGCAGTATTTGGTGCTGTTTATGTTCCAGTTACTGAAGAGCTATATACAGGAGAAATTGGCTATGGCGCTACTAAAGAACAAAACGGACAACTAACAGACTTGAAAAAATCTAAAGACTTACCATTTACTGAACTATGTGCCAAACCAAATCTAAGAGTGGTAGCCTCAAGGTCTCACTTAAACCAAGACACCAAAGATTTTTTAAACAGCTTAGATAATCCTGAAATTGTTTCAATGGGAAGCTCTCTGAAATTCATGGCATTAGCCGACGATAAAGCAGATATTTATCCCCGTTTCGCCCCTACTATGGAATGGGATACAGCTGCTGCCCATGCAATTATGAACAGTTTAAATTACCATATAGAAACTAAAGAAGGGAATGAGCTAGAATACAACAAGCAAGACCTTCTCAACCCACATTTTATCTGCTATTAGAACCGAATGATTAAAGACTTCGTTAGAAAATATTTTCAAACCTTTACCTTTTGTTTTGGCTATATCAGATATAAGTCCTTTTGGCTCCTATTTAATAGCTTAATGGTAGGAATACTAGATGGTGTTGGACTTGCACTCTTCATTCCTCTCCTGCAAAGTACTGAAGGTATGTCGGCCGGAGGCAGTGCAAGCATGGGGAAATTGAGTTTTATTGTCGATGCAATTGAAGCGGTAGGACTGAGCATCAACTTAAATACAGTTCTTGTTCTAATGCTCATTCTTTTTCTTGTTAAAGGTGTACTCAAATTTTGGGAGAAGTATTATAATGCTAAGGTCCGCCAATTCTTTTTGCGAAAAATGCGCTACGAACTCATAGATGGCCTAAATAGATTGCGTTATATGCATTTTACTACCTCAGATTCAGGTAGAATTCAAAATGTGCTAACAGGTGAGGTTCAAAAAGTGATGATGGCTTATAATCAGTATTTCCTCACAGCCCAAAACTTGGTATTAGTAATGGTCTATGTAGCATTGGCATTCCTATCAAACTGGCAATTCGCTATTTTGGTATTAATAGCTGGAATTGCAACGAACTTCGTTTATAGGTTGATGTATAAATTGACCAAGAAGTGGTCATCAAAAGTTAGTAAAGATGGTCACGCTTTTCAAGGATTTATTATTCAGTCGGTTAGCTATTATAAGTACCTAAAAGCTACCAATGGCATTCAGAAATATGCTAAAAAACTAAAAGAAAAAATTGATAGCATTGAAGACGCCAACTTGCAAATGGGTAAAATTGGGGCCATACTCATGGGTAGTAGAGAGGCATTTACCATTGCCATATTACTGATTGTAATCCTAATTCAAGTCAATGTTTTCAATGATACTATTACATCCTTAGTTTTGAGTTTACTCTTCTTTTATCGCTCAATGGGCTACATAATGCAAATGCAAACAACCTGGAACACATTCCTAACCAATTCAGGTGCAATGGCTAGTGTTCAAGCATTTATTAAAGAGATGAAAGAACAAAAAGAAGAAAGAACTGGAAAATTAGTAAATGATAGTTTCGAAGAACTAACCATAAAAGATCTTTCTTTCTTTTATGGCAACAATCAAATTCTCGACAAAGTAAATCTCTCTATTGCAAAAAACACGAGCTTGGCTATAGTAGGTGAAAGCGGCAGTGGAAAGACTACCTTAGTGAATATTATATCTGGATTAATGGATCAATACCAAGGCTCAATTATCATCAATGGCAATGATTTTAAATCCATGAATACCAGAAAATGGCAAAACAAGATTGGATACATAACTCAAGAGCCGGTCATATTTGATGATACCATTGCTAATAACATAAGTTTTTGGGATGATATGAGCATTCCTGAGAATCAGGAAAGACTAGTGGATGCCATGAAAAAAGCTGCTATATACGACTATGTTCAATCCTTAGACAATAAAGAAAACTCTAGATTAGGGACTAATGGAGTGATGGTCAGTGGTGGACAAAAACAGCGTATTTCAATAGCTCGTGAACTCTATAAGAAAGTGGATCTACTCATCATGGATGAGGCTACTTCTGCCCTTGATTCGGAAACAGAGAAAATGATACAAGAGAACATTGAAGCATTAAAAGGGCATTATACCATGATAATTATTGCACATCGCCTCAGTACTATTAAGAATGCTGATAAGGTGATACTACTCGACAAAGGGAAAATAATATCAGATGGCACTTTTAATGATTTACTCGACAATAGCGAGCGTTTCAAAAAAATGGTGGAATTACAAGAGTTTTAAGAATGAATAAGGAGTTAAAAATATATATAGCTGGGCACCGTGGAATGGTGGGTAGCGCAATTTGGAATAAATTACTAGAACAAGGATATACCAATTTATATGGTCAAACTTCAACTGAATTAGATTTAATAAATCAAGCAAAAGTTCAAAACTATTTCAGGACCCATTCTTTCGACATTATAATAGATGCAGCCGCTAGAGTAGGAGGAATCTTAGCCAATAATACTTATCCATATCAGTTTCTTATGGATAACATGCAGATGCAGAATAATCTGATATCTGCAGCGCATGAAAATGGGGTTGAAAAGTTCATATTCCTAGGTAGCTCATGCATATACCCAAGATTAGCCCCACAACCAATAACTGAAAGCAGTCTTCTAACGGGACCTCTAGAACAAACGAATGAGTGGTATGCTTTAGCTAAAATTGCTGGGGTCAAGGCCTGTGAAGCAATTCAGAAGCAATATGGCCTAAATTACATAAGCCTAATGCCAACCAACCTCTACGGTCCAAGAGATAATTTCGACTTAAAAACTTCACATGTTTTGCCTGCTATGATTCGCAAATTTCACGATGCTAAAGAGAACAATAATGCGGCAGTGGAATTATGGGGTAGTGGTAGCCCAATGAGGGAGTTTCTGCACGTTGACGATATGGCGGAAGCAGTGGTTTTTAGCTTGGAGAACAATTTACAATCTTCACTTTATAATATTGGTACAGGTAAAGATATTAGCATTAAGGAACTTGCTAATACTATTCAAAAAATAGTAGGACATAAAGGAGATATAATTTGGGATAGTACTAAACCAGATGGAACTCCAAGAAAGCTTCTAGATGTCAGTAAAATGGCCAATGAAGGATGGACTTATAATATCGGTCTGAGCGAAGGAATTCAATCTACCTATCAATGGTTTTTAGACAATCACGAATCAATTAGAGAGGTTAAAATAGCTTAATTCAAAATGACAACATCAAATAATAAAGTAGCTTTAATTACAGGTATAACGGGCCAGGATGGATCTTATCTGGCAGAACTTCTGCTGGGAAAAGGATATACAGTTCACGGAATTAAACGAAGAGCCTCCTTAATTAATACTCAGAGAATAGATCACCTATATCAAGATCCACATGAGAAAAATCCAAGATTAATTCTGCATTATGGAGACTTAACAGACTCCATGAATGTCACTCGAATAATTCAAGAGTGTCAGCCAGATGAAATATACAATTTGGCGGCAATGAGCCATGTGCGTGTGAGCTTTGATACTCCAGAGTATACAGCTAACACTGATGGGATAGGGACGCTTAGAATACTGGAAGCTGTTAGGTTACTTGGACTAGAAAAGAAAACCCGAATCTATCAGGCATCTACATCTGAATTATACGGATTAGTGCAAGAAGTACCGCAATCTGAGACTACACCTTTCTATCCGCGCTCGCCATATGCCGTTGCGAAACTATATGCCTACTGGATTACTGTAAACTACCGAGAAGCATATGATATGTACACTTGTAATGGCATATTATTTAATCACGAATCTCCAGTGAGAGGTGAAACCTTTGTTACAAGAAAAATTACAAGGGCGGTTGCTGATATAGCGCTGGGCAGGCAATCTTGCCTTTACATGGGGAATATAGATGCCAAACGTGATTGGGGACATG
>CBDUMX010000011.1:0-22452 GCA_965368435.1 uncultured bacterium | reverse complement strand
GAAAAAATTTATTATTAATTATTAGCTTTCTTAGTCTTTTAAGTTTTGGTCAAGGGTCTTCTTTTACCAAGGTATTTGGAGGTAGTTCTGAAGAAGCTGCTACCCGTGTTATTCAATTGACATCTGGCGACTATTACATCTTATCGACAACTGAAAGTTATGGAGTTGGCAATAAGGATATACTAGTTACCAAAACTAATGGTTTAGGTGATATTATATGGAGTTATGCTTTTGGTACTTCAGGAAATGAAGTTGCAACTTCTATGAAACTAGCATCTGATGGAGGTTTGTTGATTACAGGTTATTCTGACAATATTGCTACTAATGGCGACGCTGGAATTGTGTTGAAGTTAAGCAGCTCCGGAAGTGTTACATGGAATAAGACCATAGTCTATGATAGTACCGTGAGAGCAAACGACATAGTAGAATCTAGATTTGGAGGGTATTTCGTTACGGGTACTATGTATCTTGATTCACTTGATGACAATGTTTTTGTTACAAGCATGAGCTCAACTGGAAATTTCTTTTGGACTAAAACCTATGTAGGTATTAATAAAGATGAAGCGTATAGCATAACAGAAGACGGTATTGGCCGATTGGTTATAGCCGGCTCTACTATGAACGACTCAGTGGTTCACGGTTCTGCAGGAGATAAAGACATTCAAGTTCTTAGAATGAGAACCAATGGTAACTTAATTTGGGTAAAGAATTATGGAACCAGCGATATTGAAGAAGCAACTTTTGTAAGAACAGATAATTCATCTAATATCTACCTGACAGGTTATACTGTTGGAGGAGCTATTCCTGGTGAAAACATGATATTAACTAAGTTAGACTCTTCTGGATCTGTTTCTTCTAGCTATATTTTCGGTGCTACGGGTGACGATAGAGGGCATTCATTAACTTTTGCTTCTAACGGTGATGTTAGACTTGTAGGTAAAATGCAAGGTGTTAGCTCTGGAGCTGATGTATTGCTAATAAGAACTACTAGTGCTGGAGTTATTAGCAATTCAACAATAATTGGCGGAGATTCTTTAGATGGCATCTCTGGTGTTAGCTCTTTTCAAACTTCAGATGGTGGAGTAACCATAGTTTCTTCTGGTCAATCTTTAGTGGGCTCGTCCAATAATAAATTATATATGATGAAGACTGAAGAGAATGGCAATATTGCATGCGGCACCAAATTGGATTTTGTAGACGCAGCTCAATACTCACTGAGCAGCAGTTCGCATCAAAACACGGGTAGTGTATCTGCCGGTGCTAATTTGTCACTCAGTAATACTACAGTTAGTCTTGGAGATTCAGTGCTTTGCTGTCAATTGCAGGCTAGAGTAGCAGCGAATTCAATTAGCATGTGTACAGGCGACCAAATAAGACTTGGAAAAGCAGCTATTTCTGGCTATCAATACAGTTGGACTGCTAATAATACATCCTTTACTTCATCTGCTGCTAACCCTTTAGTTTCACCTACTTCAGATATCATTTATAAGTTGGTGGTGACAGATCCTGAAGGTAATTGCATTGCAGATTCTGCATTTGTGAATGTGACAGTTAGTACAAGATTGAATGTAGATTTCGCAAGAGATACCTTCTTCTGTCAAGGTCAAAATGTTAGCGTTAGCGCTTACCCAAATCAAAATTCATACTTATGGACAGGCACTGGTTATAGCTATTCTACTAACCCTGCTACTTTTAATACTGAAGATACAGTTGTATTAACGGTGATTGATGTTAACTCTTGTATATATAGAGATACTATTGTTATCACAGAAATACCTACTCCTGTATTTAGTCTAGGAGCAGATACTACCATTTGTTCTAATGTTCCTATCACTCTAGAAGGACCAGATGATATGTTTAGTTATACTTGGAATGGTCAAGCGGGATCTCAAACGTATACTACAAATACGCAACAAGTGCATACTCTTGCTGTTGTAGATAGTTTTGGTTGTACGTATAATGACAATATTGTTATTCAAACTAAGCCATTCTCAACCTTCAATCTCGGACCAGATTCTTCTCTATGTGTTGGAAGTCCATTTACAATATTTGGACCTGGCGCTCTTACTGGCTACATATGGAATGATACTGCTTCAAGTCAACAGGACTTAGTTGTATTTAAGGGTGGAACATATCACCTTACAGCCTATAACAGTTTCGGTTGCCCGTATTCAGATACTATTACTTTAAGTGAGTATCAACTGCCTGTATTTAGCTTAGGAAATGATACCGGATATTGTGAAGGAGGAGCGGTATTGCTTAGCGGTCCAAATAATGCAGAAGACTATTTGTGGTCAAATGGCAGGACTACTGATACTAGCTCATTCTTTAGCGAAGGAAATGCAACTCTTAGAATTACTGATGTCAACGGATGTCGCTATACTGATACTATTGCAATTGAAGAGTACGAGAATCCCGACATCAGTCTCGGTCCAGATACAACCATTTGCCTAGGTGAATCCATAGTTTTAAGTCCAGGTGCCGGATTTAGTGCCTATACTTGGAGTACTAGTTCAACTCAATCAAGCATAACTGTATCTGCTAAAGGCAGCTACAGTGTTACTGTGACAGATGCAAACGGTTGTGAAGGTTCTGCTACTGTTAATGTAGACACGGTTACTTGTAATAAGGAATCTATACAGTTCCTAGGAGCTTCAAAAGTTAGCATGTATCCAAACCCAGCTAGCCAGTATATCCAATTGGAATCAGAAGTATCATTAATGGGTGCTGAACTGAAACTTATTGATAGTTATGGAAAATTAGTACTAAAGCAAGTTTCTAATAGCCATCAACCGAGTTTGAATATTAGCAATCTTCCAAATGGCGTTTACCAATTAGGGATAGAAAAAGACAATAAGCAGATTTACTATAGAGTTATAGTCAGTCATTAAATATGTCTATAGAGATTCGCGATCTAACAAAAGTGTATGGCGAACAAACCGCCGTGAATTCCATTAGCTTTCAGATTTCTGAAGGCGAAATTGTTGGATTCTTAGGTCCGAATGGTGCTGGAAAAAGCACCACAATGAAAATACTTGCAGGTTATATTCCACAAACTTCAGGCACAGCTGAAGTTTGTGGCCATAACATTAGTGAATCTCCCTTAGTCGTAAAACGCAGTATTGGGTATTTGCCAGAACATAATCCTTTGTATTTGGAGATGTATGTGGTTGAGTTTCTTGATTTTATAGCTAGAACCACTGGGGTTGATGATAGAAAAAACAGAATAGAAGAGGTTATAGCACTGACAGGCCTTGCTGTTGAACGAAAAAAGAAGATCGGACAATTATCTAAAGGGTATAGACAAAGAGTTGGCCTCGCTCAAGCGCTTCTGCATAAGCCAAAAGTTTTAATCTTGGATGAGCCCACTTCTGGACTAGACCCAAATCAAGTTCAAGAAATACGAAAACTCATACTTTCCTTGGGAAAAGATAGGACTGTAATGCTTTCTACCCATATTATGCAGGAAGTGGAAGCAATGTGCAGTAGAGTCATTATTATTAATAAAGGAAATATAGTAGCCGACGATGATACGGCTTCCTTGTCCAAGCGAATTTACAGCGGCAATAGTATGTTGGTGCAATTCAAAAAAGATATAGACCAAGCTCAACTATTGGCCAATGAAAACATTACAAAAGTTGATCGCCTCGATCTGGGAAAATATAGAGTTCAGGCAACTGATGATGTAGATTTGGCTGAATTTCTTTTTAATATAGCCGTTGATAATGAGACCATTATACTGGAACAACGACAAGATAAAAAAGATTTAGAAGAAGTGTTTCAACAATTGACAAAGAATGCTTAGCATATATTTAAAAGAAATACGAAGCTTTCTTAGCTCATTAATTGCCTATGTAGTAATTGTTACCTTTCTGCTGCTGATCGGATTGTTTACTTGGGTTTTTACAGGCAGCAATGTTTTGGATCTGGGTTATTCAAATTTGGATACCCTCTTCTTTATGGCCCCTTGGGTGTTTATTTTCCTTATTTCAGCCATTACAATGAAATCTATTTCAGAGGAAAAAAGAAATGGCACCTATGAATTATTATCGACCAAACCTATCACGGATTTTCAGATAATATTGGGAAAATATTTTGCAGCACTGACGCTAGTGGCATTTGCCTTACTGCCAACTCTCCTGTATTTCTACTCAGTTTATCAATTGGGTTTGCCCAAAGGGAATATTGATATTGGAGCTACATGGGGTTCGTATATTGGCTTGCTGTTTCTAGGGGCTTGTTATGTCTCATTGGGCTTATTTTCGTCTGCTATCACCCCAAATCAGATTGTAGCTTTTATTCTGGGAATGTTCCTCTGCTTTTTCTTTTATATAGGCTTTGAGCAAATCAGTAATCTGGGAATTTTCGGATCCAAAGATTACTTAGTGCAGTGGTTGGGAATACAGTTTCACTATGATTCTATCAGCCGAGGCGTTTTAGATACGAGAGACATAGTCTATTTCATTAGTTTTATCGCAGTTTTCTTAAGTGCCACCTCAATCTCCTTAGACAGTAGAAAATGGTAGCCAAGGAATCAAATAGCAAAAGGGCAAAAGCGATCGGTGGATTCTTAATTCTACTAGCTATAGTGTTTTTGGTTAATGTGGTATCTGAATCCCTATATAAGCGCTTCGATTTAACCAAAGAAAAGAGATATACATTGTCGGAATCAACGCAAAATCTTCTAAGTAAGTTAGATGATGATGTTTACATATCGATTTACTTAGATGGCGACTTGCCTATAGATTACAAACGATTAAGAACGGCAGTTAAAGACATGCTCAACGAATACCGCTACGCTTCCGGTGGGCAAATAAGTTTCACTTTTGACGACATCTTAGCTGATCAAGGTATAGAGGAAAAACGAAGTATTTTAAAACAACTGTTTGAGAAAGGATTACAGATCGAAGTCCCTGAAGTTCAACCAGATGAAGCGCCTACTGAAAAGTATATTATACCTGCTGGTTTGGTGGTTTATAAGGGTGAAGAGTTTGCCCTTAATCTCTTAAAACGCGAGTTCGGCAAGCCTCTAGAAGAGGAAATAAACGGCTCCATTGAATTGCTCGAATATGAAATAGATAATGTGATTAGAAAATGCATATCTGGCAAAGAAATCAAACTTGCATTTGTTGAAGGACACGGTGAACTAGACCATATTGAAACTGCGGATATTTCTAAAGAGTTAAACGAGTACTATAAGGTTGAACGCATTAACATCAATATTTTCGACACTGCCTGTATTCAACTTTTTGCAAAGGAAATTCAAGAAAACCCTGGAAGAGAGACAGATGTTATAATAGAATCCCTGCTTGGACGCCTTTCCAAGTATAAAGGCATTATTGTAGCCAAACCTACCCAGCCGTTTAAAGAAATTGAGAAGTTTATACTTGACCAATATGTGATGAATGGCGGTAAAGTCATTTGGTTAGTAGAAAGTTTAATTGCCGAAATGGATAGCATAGCTAAATACGGTAAGATAATGACTGCTAATCACAACCATAATTTGGATAACCTATTATTTAAATATGGGGCGAAGGTGCAACCTACACTAGTTCAAGATTTACAAAGTCACGGAATACCAGCAATAAATCAGCAGACAAACAGACCAGGCTTTTGGAAATGGAATTTCTATCCACTATTCAATCCTGCAGATGATAATCCGATCACAAGAAACCTAGAGTCGGTTTGGGGGCAATACTGCAGTACTTTAGATACCACCGCCAATAAATCGGCGAAGAAAACGATTTTATTGAAGTCGTCTTCAGAATCTAGGGTAGCGCACAATCCTGTTCTAATTTCTCTAGATCTCTTAAAAGTTCAGGCCGACCCCAATAATTTTAAAAACCCACAAATTTCTGCTGTTCTCTTGGAAGGCGGCTTTGGCAGCGCTTTTAAATACCGTCCTGGAATGAGGAGAAATTTAAACATAGATTATAAAGATAGTATTGCGCAAAATGCCATGATAGTTATTGGCGATGGTGATTTAATAAGAAATCAAGTTTCCAGCGATAAGAGCCAGGTGTATCCATTGGGCTATGATAGATATGCTAGTCAGCATTTTGGACAAGAAATAAGCTTTGCAAACAAAAAATTCTTCTTGAATTGTGTTGATTACCTCTGTGATGAATCTAATATTATTGAGGTGAGGTCTAAGGAAGTTGTACTACGCCTCCTGAATAAATCAAAAGTTAAATTGGAAAAAAAGAAATGGCAATGGATAAATATGGGTTTGCCAATTCTGATAATCACATTGTTTGGTTTGGGCAATTCATTGTACCGAAGAAAGCGCTGGCAGTAGGCTAAATCAAATTAGTATATTGCTATTTTAAATAATATTTTGAGAGGAATAAGCCTGATATGTATATTGATTTTTGCTTTGAGTAGTAAAGCTCAATGGTCTGAATACAAATTCTCAGCGGGTTTAATGCCTGGATTTCTTATTGCTCATCGAGCAGATCTCAAGAATTTAGAGACGCATATGTTGGGTGTCGAACTACAGTTTGAGCAA
Source organism: uncultured bacterium (assembly GCA_965368435.1). Classification (GTDB taxonomy): domain Bacteria; phylum Bacteroidota; class Bacteroidia; order NS11-12g; family UBA9320; genus JAHEKB01. The sequence goes on along the minus strand of CBDUMX010000011.1, from coordinate 15,944 downwards.
TTGAAAACTAATCAGGACTGGACAAGTCTATATCGCGAACCTGTTGCAGGATTTGGACTTGCATATTTTCATTTAGGTCGACAAGAAACCGGAAATGGAATCGCCTTACAGAGCAATATGCGTTTTGAAATTGCTAAAATTGGCAATAGTTATTTCCAAATGAGGCTAGGAGCAGGCTTAGGCTATTTGAGTAAGAAATTTGACCCCTATACCAATAGAAGAAATCAGGCGATAGGAAGTCATTTAAATGCATTTATGCAGACTGCCTTTTTAATGGATACTAAGATAAATGGAGCCAATCTGCAATACGGTGTTGGAATTTCACACTTTTCTAATGCGGCTTATAAAATGCCCAATTTGGGTTTTAATCTCCCTTCGATTTTTATACGATATTCTCTCGCGCCAACAGCAGATACATCTAGATCACATAAACTGAGTAAAACTAGAAGTGCCGACTATCAAAAAAAGTATTTTTTAAGTGTCAATTCACTCTATGCGCACAAACAGAGAAACTTTGCTAAACCAGTTAATTTTAACCACTGGGGCGTTCATGTAAAGTCAGTTTTTCAAGTGAACCCAATTCGCTCGTGGAGAGCAGGTATGGATGTTAGTTTCGACAAAACGTATAAGTACTCAGAGAATTCTCAAATAAACTTAGATTCAATTGCACTAAAAGATCAGCTTGAACTGGGCTTGTCGGCTGGTCACGAATGGAGAGCTGGCAATTTGAGATTTATAATGGAGCTGGGTGCGTATATATACAAACCAGCAGATCTGAAACGGGCGTGGTATCAGAGAATGGGTTTTATCTATAATATTAATCAGCATTGGGGAGCTCAAGGAAGTTTAAAGTTTCACAGAGGTGTTGCTGATTATATGGAATGGGGTCTAGTTTATAGTTTTAGAAAATGAAGAAGCTGCTATTCATATTGCTTGTTTTCTGCGCCTGTTCAAAAGTGCAAATGGATGATTGTGTAACTTCAGCTGGTAAAGAATCCCAAGAAAGTAGATCCCTAGAGTCTTTCACATCTATTACTACTACAGATAAACTAAAAGTGGTATTGATTCAAGATACACTTGAGGGAGAAAAAGTGGTCATTAAAGGACCCAAAAACTTGCTTGCTCAAATAACGACTCAGGTTGAAAATGGCAGATTGTATTTAAATAATACGAATACATGCAATTTTGTAAGAAGTTTTGAAATAGAAATAGTAGTTGAAGTCTATTTTAAACAATTAGACAGATTGGAGATAAATGCTGCGTCAGAGGTGTGTTCACTGGATACGCTTAGCTTGAATAAATTGTCTATACTCCATAATGCACTTTCTGATATCGATTTGATACTGAATATTGAAAATGACGTCTTTGTTCAGTCTTTTAATTCTGCTCATACAAGACTCAGAGGTATAGCAAAAAGTCTAAAAGGAAGTATAGAGGAGATTTCGGATTTAGACGCAAGAGATTTGGAATGTGAGGAGGTCTTACTCGATCAACACTCTCCAATAGATTGCTACATCGACGGCACTAAAATAATATTTGTGAAAATTTATAATGACGGCAATATCTATTATAAGCGGGAGCCAAGTTTGTATAAAGATCTTAATTATAAAAGAGGCAGTGGAGACTTAATTCTCCTTTAAAAAAAGAGAGGCCCTTAAGCCTCTCCTTTCAATAAAACCAACTAACCAAACTTACTTAACATTAATCATTTTGGGTTTTACAGCTTCGCTCTTCGGAACTACTAAGTGTAAAATTCCATCTTCAACCTTAGCATCGATTTTATCTGAATCTATATTGTCAGGCAGATAAAATCTTCTTGTAAATTTCCCATAAGAAATTTCACTGAGATGATAGCGCTCTGAATTTTCTTCTCTCTGGTTTTTGCGTTCTCCGCTTACCACAAGCTCGCCATTGTTCAACTCAATTTTAATGTCTTTTTTAGCGATACCCGGTAAAGCGATATTAAGTTCATAGGAATTGTCCGTTTCCATAATATCTGTACTGGGTTTGAAGAACGACTCAGCGGCATGTACCTCGTTAACATTGTCGTTAAAGAAAGAATTAACTAGCTGATTGAAATTTGTTGGAAATACATCCTGCATCCAATAATTTCTAGGTTCAATTTTTTTAAGTTTCATAGTGCTCATTTTTTGATTCAACTAGTGCAAATGCTAAACCAAGCAATAAAACAAGACAAAACGGCGCAATATCAAAGGACAATAGCCAAAAAGAAGCCAAAATGGCGCTATTTCGCAATAATTATTTGGTTGAGTTCCTGAAACTCGTGAATTTGAACATCTCGAAATCGCTTGCTTAACTGCAAGCATAATTCTGTTCTTTTATTGTTTTGTTGGATATTCTTTACGGTATTATAAACGATTTTAGCATTGGGAGAACAGGCATTTATAATATTCGTTGTGAATTCAGGATCAAAGACAAGAGGAATAGTTTGCAGGTCGTCAAACAGATCGACGATTATTAAGTCGAACACTTGTGTATTCAATTGCATAAACTCTTTAGCGTCGCCAACATGGATACTGAGATTTTCGTTCTTCCCTGCTTTAAAATGCTTATTGTAAAGTCTTACAATTTCAGCGTCGTATTCTACACCTACGATTGTCGGCTGTTCAATATTGTAGCGTTCTCTGAGGATATGTTCTACACTTCCCCCTCCAAATCCCAGCACAAGAATTCTGAGATTGGCTTGGGTTTGTAGATTAAGTTTTTTAAAGGCATGAACAAAGACTTTATAGCCATTGCCATAAGAATAGTTTGCGTTTTTAGTGTTCAACATCTTCCTACCCATGCTCCATACAACTTCTAGATATTCATTTTGGGCTGAGCTGCATTGTTCAATGGGAATGTCCCATATATATGAAGATATTTTCTTAATCAAACTCATAAAAAAAAGCCCGAATGAAATCTCATTCGGGCTTCAGTAATTTATTTCATTTTAGTGTTGTACTATCAATTTGCTCACAGCCTTCTTATCATCGCCAATGATTTCAACAAAATAGTTTCCATTACTTAAAGTTGAAGTGCTGAGGTTTATAGATCCATTGGTCATTCCTTTATCTGAAAATACCAAAGCGCCCTTAAGGTTGTATACATTTAAGGTATATGACCCTTTTACATCAGATCTAAGAGTACAATTATTGTGCGCAGGGTTTGGATAAATAATTAGATTAGTTTTTCCAATCTTATTTTCAGGCTTAATGCTTGTTAGCAATGAACTTGACTTCCACATACCCATTCCGTGAGTTCCCATATAAATTGTATGACCGGTCCATGGCTTTTCAGCTACTTGCTCAATGTCGAGTACAGGGCTGATAGGCATTTCATTTCCAGTTACATTTTCTCTCGACTCAACCCAGTTAGGTGAGCTTGAGAAGCCGTTGCTGGTTGCATAAATTCCATATTCAGTTCCCAACACAATTACATTAGGATCATCTGCACTTATTAAACCGCTGTAAACAGGGAATCTTGGCAGATTGCTTTGAATGCTCGTCCAAGTTGGTACAGGATCTAAAGCATTTTCCGTGATAAACACATAAGATGTATTTCCGTAATTACCCACGGTAAGAAGTACTCTATTGTCGTCGTTAGGATCAACCGATACATCAGTGATATGTCTGCCGTTAATGCCTAAATTTCCAGTAATATTATTTAATGTAAGCGAATCCGAAATTTGATTAGCAATTGGTAATTCAGTTGTGTCGAAATTAGCCTTATTAAGACCGTCAAGTCTGTAAAGGTTGCCATTAGAAGTACCGGCAAATAGAGAGTTTCCATCTCTAGTAGTAGCCATATGTACTACCTTACCTGCTGGCGTGGCTACTCTGAACCATCTAACATTGTCATTGCTTGGTTTGTTCGGATTGAATAAAGATTTGGTTGCATTATTACACATCCAAATTCCATTGTCGAGCATTAGGAATAATCTCGCGTGATAGATGCTGTCTAGTGCATCGGAAGGTCCGTTAAGTAGTTTTCCTTCAACCGCTTCAGGTGTCTCCCATAGATGTAGCCCAAATGCAAATGATGCCGAACTTCCTGCAGCATTTACAACACCTTGTATTGCTGTGGTAACTCTATTATCCCAAAGGAAGCTCAGAGGCGATTTCCCACCGTCAACTGTTCTTGCTAAGGTTGCTCTTTGGTTCACAATAAACATTACATCTTGATTGTAATGCGACATAGCATTCTCAAAACCATCGCCTGGTAACCCGCCGGTATAGCCAGAAATTCTTTGCGAGGTCAAAGGTTGAAGACCTATTAGTCTGGGGTAACTTTCTTGACTTACAAGAATATTGTCATTGTCTTGAGTACCCCCCATAAGCTCACCTCTCGGGTTTGCAGATATAGCGTAGTACTGAGTCGTGGTGTAATTTATAAAGCGATCTTGATATCTGTCTAAATCCGCATTAGTTGTTCTACTAACGCCACCATCCGTTCCGATATACATAATGGGGTCTTCACCGCTATTATCAAATACTATAGTGTGTTTGTCTGCGTGAATTCAAAATGGGTTTGTAGGTCCATTGTTCTGATTACCAACAATTTTTGGTCCATTTTCTAAGGTCCATTCAGCAAAAGCTACTCCACCAAAGAAAACGCGATCTCTATCGCGTGGGTGAACTCCGATAGCTATACACCACCATCCAAATCCACCTAAAGGTGCAAAGAATGATGAACGTTGATTAACAACTTTAGTAAAGTTAACTCCTGCATCAGTTGATTTATATAAACCAGTTAATGAACCACTCATATTTACGCCATTCACATTTGCCGTTCCAGATGTAATAACATAACAGTAATTTGGATCTGATTCAGACCAAGCGATTCTTAAATTTTCATTGCTGTTTATTCCTGAAATTAAATCATAACTAGAAGAGTTTGTTGGGTCTGAAGATCTAAAAAGAGCAGATCCAACATAGCACATAAGTACACCATTCTTGTTGATTTTTACATCTTTACAACCACCTGCTCTGGCCAATTGCCAGCTTGCACCATCATCATTAGAATATCTCAAACCAGCTTGAGTCGCTGCGAAAATGATATTCTGACTAGGGTGTTCAGCCAATGCTGCAATGTATCCAAATGAAGTAGTATTATTTAAAAGCTCGAAATTCACACCGTCTGTGCATTTGTAAATTCCTGAACCAGGAAAGACACTGCCTTCAGCACCTCCAGCATTCTGAGCAAAATTCTCGCCAGTACCGGCATAAAGAATTCCGTTATTGGTTTGTGCCATCGACACTACTCCAACCCCGTCATTATCTATTGGCAATGGATACCAAGAAGCTCCACGGTTTTCACTTTTGAATACTGGACCTCCAACACCTCCTGCATATAACACAGCTGGATTGTTTTTGTCCACTACAATAGCTCTTGTTCTTCCTCCTATATTATCTGGGCCTGCAAATTGCCATCTCAATGGAAATTCAGCTTTGTTTTTAAGATTTCTAAGAGCGAGCACATCTCTTTTTACGGCGTAATAGTCATCAGGATCTACATTTCCAGTAATCTGATTACTACGCATATTTGCAAAATGATTGAAAACTCCTTCTGGACTTTCGATGTCTGCTGTTCTCGGTTGATATACCGGATCCTTGTCTGTATTAAGAACCAAAGCAGTTCCTATAGCACAGAAAGCAACAAACAATAATGATATAGTAACTTTTTTATTCATCTATTTTTATTTTAAAAGTGACGCATTGCAAATTTAATTTGAGCACGCTCATACGCAAGTTTTAATTCATGAACTTTAATATATGCTTAACAAACGGAATTAAAATGGGTTTGTACCTATCTGATAGCTTATAAATAAAGAGGTAAAAAGCTGATTGTTATTTGCAATCATCAGCTTTAAATCACTGGGGTAATAATCAAAGTTTACACCCATACTAACGCGTCTTTGACTGAAATCTCTTTGTTGACCAATTTGAGTAAACAATGATAAATGCACGCCTGCATATGCCTTTAGTTCTGAAAAACCATAACTCCAACCTGCATCTCCTTGTATTGAGGATTGATCTTGATGCACTTTGGCATCATACCTCTGTAAACTCTGTTTTGAATTTTCATTGACATCGTAGTCTATTACATAAACGTAAACTGGGCGAGTAATAGCCAAACTAGGCCCCAAGGAAGCACCTACTCTAATAGAGGGCTTGTGCAATTTACTGTGGCCCAATACTCGGTAAAGTGTAAATGAACTATTGATTTCAAAGGCTCGATTTGCTTTGCCATATACATAAGGGTAAGGATTTGGAAGAGTTAAGCTCCTCACTTTGACTTCTTTTACATGTTTTAAGGTTGAGATACCAATGTCTAATGAGCTTGGTGTTGATTTGATATTTCCCAAATCAAAACTGCTGAGAATACCATAGCCATTAGTTTTTAGCTGTGGTCCGATGTTAAAAGTCTTTTTATTTTGAAGGCTTTGAGCATCACTGCTATAGCACATCAAAGAAATAAAAATGATAATAAGGACTTTCTTCACTTCGTAAATATATAAAATATTGTGTCATTTTTGTTTGTATAGCTAAAATTATGACAGCAAGTTTTGAATACAAAGGGAATCTTAGAACTGAATGTGTACATCTGAAATCTGGCAGTATCATACAAACAGATGCACCGGTAGACAATAAAGGAAAGGGTATGCTATTCTCACCAACAGACCTGCTTGCTACTTCACTTGTGAGTTGTATGATAACGGTCATGGCGATTAAGGCGATGGAGCTTGGCATTGCATTCACAAATGTCACAGCTGATATGAAAAAAATCATGAGCTCCAATCCCAGAAAGGTAAAGGAAGTTCAAATAAGGGTGCAAATTGGGGAATCCTGGAGTGATAAAGAAAAAGAAATATTAGAAGAAGTAGGCAGAAATTGCCCCGTAGCACTCAGCCTATCTGCCGACTTAAACCAACAAATTGACTTTGTTTATAGTATCGACTAAATCTGCTTTATTAATTCCGAAATGTGAATTGTGGTATAGTAGTTTTCCATCCCTGAGGATAAAAAGCTGAGGTGATTCATGCTTAATGGATAAAATCGAAGCGATTTCATTAGATAGATTCCGCTGTGAAATCACATCTATAATATATGCTGAAATGGGTTGTGTTACTTCATTGCAAAAGCCTTGAAGGCGGTGCAATGCAGTTGAACTAATAGAACAACGTGTGCTGTGTTTGAAAAGCACAATAGTTGATTTATCAGATAAGACTGTGTTGAGTGAAGACTCTTCCAGCTTTTGGAAGCAGTTCATTAGGCAGGAGTATTAACTTGATCTACTTGACCAACTCCAGGGCATTGTTCTCTTGAACCACACGCACTAATCATCACGCTAACAAATAACAACAATAGGGTTATAGCAAAAATTTTTTTCATATTCTTAATTCATATAGTAACCTTGCTCAGATAGAACGCAGTTTAGCATTAAAGTGTTGCAAAGTAACGATATTATAAATGTTTTAGAAAACACTGAAGCAAAGAGCTTTATAATCAGACACTTAAATGACGATGTTGCTGAACTTTCCCTTAAATACTCAGCCAAAACCTCATTTAATCTTACCATTTGCTTACAATTAATCAAGATTTATCAGAAATCTCGGCATAAACTGCCCCATCTCTCCTCGTTTTTCCCCGCTATTGACGAAAGGAGCTATCAACAATCAACATCGGAACTCGTAGCAGAATTTAAAGCAAGTTTGATATCAGGTAAGAAATTGTTGGATTTGACTGGTGGACTTGGTATAGACGATATTGCTTTTTCTAAAGTATTTGAAGAGGTAATATCACTAGACATTAATGAAGATCTCAATTCGATGTTCAGATACAATTTGAATTTGCTGAACATTTCTAACATTCAAAGACTTGAAAAGAGTGCTGACGAGATGTCGGATTTTGCATGTGATTGGCTGTACATAGACCCTGATCGCAGAACAGAAAAGCAACGATTAGTACTTCTTGAAGATTTAAAACCCAATATATTGGAAATACTTCCAAAGCTTCAAAAGCAAGAGGTTAAATTGGCTTTGAAACTGAGTCCGCTTTTTGAAATCAAAGAATTGCTCAATTTAATTGATGGTATTCATTCCATTTATTGTATAAGCCAAGCAAATGAGCTCAAAGAAGTATTTGTTCTTATTGATCATCAAAATAGTGAGCCAATAATTCACGCTATTGAGCTCGGTTCTAAAGCTTTTTCATACAATGGGATTCCTGCTGATTGGGACATAACAATTACTGAAGAAGAGAACAACAGCAACTATCTATATATTCCAAAAGCAGCATTGAGTAAAGCGCATTTAGAGCTTAAATTGGCAAAGGAGTTGGGTTTGACAAAGTTTGCGGGATTTCAACTTTTTACAAGTAGTAAAGTTGTTCACCATCAAGCGTTTAGGTCGTATAAGATTGCAGATGAATCGAGTTCAGGAATGCGACAAATTAAAGCCATGCTTTCCTCTCACAATATAAACAAGCTTAACATTATAGTAAAAGGCAGTTCTAAGCCTATTAGCTATTGGACCAAAAAACTTAAATTGCAAGAAGGGGGTGAGTATTCTTTAATTATAGTTTTTGCAACTATTAATAAGGCGTACTTGGTGGAACACTTATGAGTTAATGTAAGCTTCTATTGCAGAAATCATGCTCGGATGATCAGAAGTAGGAGCGGGAATAGTGTTGACCAAGTTGGCCTCTTTAATGGCAGTATTAGTTGTTTTACCCCAACCAGCAATAGCGCGATCATCTTGGGTAAAATCAGGATAATTTGCAAATAGAGATACGATATCCTGCGGGCTATAGAAAACAAGTATGTCGTAATGCACACTGGCTAAGTCTGATAAATCAGCATTTACAGTATTGTACATTATAGCCTCCGTATAACTGATTTCGTTTTCGTCGAGAAAGTTCGGAATGGAATCCTTGCGAATGTTTGAACAGGGAAATAAGAAGTTTAAATCTTTGTGTTTTTTAATAATTTCTAAAAATGAAGCTTCAGTGCCTTTACCCACAAACATTTTCCTTTTTCTAAGTACAGTATACTTCTGGATATAAAGAGAAACACCTTCATTTACACAGAAATACTTCATGGTCGCTGGTAATTCTACTTTCATTTCTTCAACTATTCTGAAGAAGTGATCAATGGCATTTCTTGATGTGAAGATAACCGCAGTGTGATCTAGTATCCTGAGTTTTTGTTTTCTCAATTCTCTAGCATGCACGCCAACAACCTCTATGAAGGGTCTAAAGTTAACTTCAACCTTATACTTCTCGGCCAAAGCGTGGTACACGGACTTCTTTTCTCCCGGGTCGGGCTGTGAAATTAAAATATTCTTTACCTTCAATTTTATCCTTAGCTATAATCGAAAAGAACTTTTGCTACCACTAGCATAGGTATAATTTCGAAGGCGCAAAGATAGATAAAAAGACTAACTATTGGATAGTTGAAGTTGTTTAGTAGCATTAAAATGTTTCCTAAAAGTCGAAGTAAAAATACCAAGGCTATTATTATACATAGTGAGATGTATAAAGCAGTGCTCAATCTGAAGATGAATACATCAAAGCAGAGAACAGCAAGAACGAATAAGCTAAGCAACTGGTTAAATGCGTACTGATAATCTATCACTTTGGTGCCAATATCGTCTTCTTCGTGTAAAGTGAAAAAGAGCTTCATAGCGACCAATTTTATAAGAAAAAGCAGAACTACAATAAGCAATAATTGGAAAAATGAACTGCTTGGACTTTTTATGGGTATTAAGTCGGGTTGTACAAAATGAGCGTATATTAAAATTGTAAAAGCTATACTGCTGCTGACTAATGATGCTGTTCTGTTAAAGGCAGAACTCAGAAATGTCTCAGATTTCCATTTAAATCGCTGTATCGGAAGGGCAGCTAAGACTCTATTAGTCCTTATCCATGAGGAGTTTATAGCATGAAAGCTAGAAATAACTATAATTACGGCCATTAATGCAACTTTTAAGATTGCTGGACTCGTATTTCTTATAATTAGTTCCATTAACATGCTGCAAACATCTTCAATTAAAAGTAATTTATTAAACCAAAGTGAATTTTGGCTGAATTAAAGACTATTGGATTATTTAATTGGCTACCTAGAGCATAGGCCATGCTCAAGACTCCGGATCCAACTTCTAAATTTGCACTTATACCAAATCCATAAGGCCAATCTCGAATTAACTCATCTTTTTCTATTCGGTTTTCATAAGCTGCTGTGTTCAGAAATAATCCAATATTTCCATTTTGACTGAAAAGATATCTGTATTCAATCCTATAGATTAAGTATTTACTGGCGAATAATTCATTCTCATCAAAACCTTGAAGACTGCTGAATCCTCCAAAACTGTAGAATTCATTAAAGTCTATTTTATCTGCGAAAATTCCTCCAAATACCAATTGATTTACAAGAGTGCTTCGCTTAAAAAGCGGTATATGCAGTTTAGATTTGACTTCAAATCTAGCTCTTGTGCTTCTGCTTTTTAAAGTATCGTAAATACTGAGATATGAGTTCAACTCTGGATGGTAAAACTTTACCTGATCAACGAGGGCGTTGCGTTGAGTTTGACGCAATCCTATTGCAAAATCTACGATTGCGGAATAACCCGAGCGAGGGTTTGGACGATAATCGAACTCTATTTGTGCGGCAGTTAAACCGTAATTATCATTTCTATAAGGGTTATTCGTTGGTAGTTTTTTAGATGATCGCACAGCGGAAGTGTCGACACTAATTAAATTACTTCCGTTGTATTGATAGTAGAACTGTATGTAATTATTGCCTTGTTGCTGATATCTGAATCCAATTTTGCTTTTTAGATTAATAAATAGGGTATCAAATTTATTCAGGTCAAAATCCGTATGTAAACCTAAACGAGTGTTAAAAAGGTATGGCCAAGTGATAGATGCGTCGAGCATTTGTGATCTTTGTAAATAATTTCTCCAGTGCAACTCCATTTGCTTTGCACTTTTAAATAGATTATTTAACTCAAGATTGATTTCACCAGTAATTAAGAGATTGTTTTCATCTGAATTACTGCTGTTTGGTGCCAAACCTATTACACCGTCAAACCGGTCGGTGCTATTGTCGTCGATAGATAATACAACTCTTGCCAAGCCCTGAAAGAAGTACAGCCTGGTTGGACCTTTTAATCGAATAAGTGGTTGATTTCTAAGTAGTTTGTCGATTTTTTTTACATCACTTTCTCTGTACAATGCATCTTTTTCTATATTGAGATATTTTGCCAAATACTTTTTTGAAATTGTGGAATTACCTACAATTTCTATGGTGTCGTATTTGATTTCAATTCCCTTATTAAAGAATAAAACAGAACTCAGCTCACCATCTATTATATGTGTTTGTCTAAGTTCAATAAAGCTAAATGGATATCCGTGATTCTCGTAATAACTCAAGAGTTGTTTGTTCTTTTTATTGAGTTGAACAATACTAAGACGCTTGGTATTGCTGTCGAGAAATTCATGAGGGATAGTGTGAGATCTGATGTTAATATTTTCGTATTTTTTCCCAATAAATCCGTAGTGATAAAGAGTGTCGTTATGCCTTTTAGAACTATCTATTCCTGCTACTAAATATCCTTCTTTGCGCTGCTGATTAATCCAATTTTGAATAAACCTAAGGTCTAGAATACTGTCGGAATAACTCTCACAAAACTTTTCTCCATTGGCAATAATGCAGCTGCTGCTAATTTGTGCGCTGCTGTATATGGAGCAAAGTATTAGTAGTATTTTAAGGCTAATTCTAAACACTATTCAAAGTTAGACCAATGTTCGCTATATTTTTGCACAATGGCAGGCATCTATTTACATATTCCATTTTGCAGAAAAGCTTGCCACTATTGCGATTTTCATTTTAGCGTTTCCATGAAGAACAAAGCTGAAGTATTAGACGCAATGCGCAATGAAATCAAATTGCAAACATCATTCTTTCCTAAAGGAACGAAAATCCAAACTATATATTTCGGAGGTGGTACTCCATCTGTGCTTGATAAAGCAGAGCTTGGAAACATATTAGAAGATTTGCATAAGACTTTTGCAATTGACAAGGATGTCGAAATCTGCCTTGAAGCAAATCCAGACGATTTAGGAAGAGAAAAACTTAAAGAACTAAAAGATATAGGTATAAATAGATTGAGCATAGGTATACAATCTTTAGATCAAAACATACTTGAATGGATGAATAGGAGTCATACCGTCAAACAAGCATTTCAATCCGTAAGTGATGCAAGTGATTTAGGTTTTTCGCAAGTGAATATCGATTTAATTTATGGAGTACCTGGATTGAGTTCTGAGTATTGGAAAGAGCAAGTAGAAACAGTGTTAAATTGGCCAATCAATCATTTGTCGGCATACAGCTTGACACTAGAAGAGAAAACTGCTTATGCTCATTTGGTCAGCAAAAACAAGTATAGAGCCCCTGATGATGAGCAAGCGGCAGAGCATTATGCAATTCTGAATTCACTTATCGAAGGCTCTGATTGGCAACAATATGAAGTATCTAATTATTGCAAAACGGAAAATTACAGCAAGCACAATACGGCCTATTGGACAGGCAAAGCGTATTTAGGATTAGGGCCTTCTGCTCACAGCTTTGATGGTCAAAAACGCTTATGGAATGTAAGTTCAAATGCCGCATATATACAGGGATTGGCAACAAATGATCTAAAGCAAGAGAGTGAAATACTCAGTAAATCCGATCAAATTAATGAGTACATTTTGGTTTCAATGCGCACAAAGTGGGGTTTATCTATCTCGAAACTAAAAAAAGAATTTGATTATGATTTAATAGACGCTCGGAGAAAAACCATAGAGCAATATGTTGATAATGAGATGCTTACTCTAGAGGGTGATAAACTTAGATTAAATTCTAGGGGTATGTTATTTGCCGATGCTTTAAGTTCAGAGTTGTTTATTGACTATTCGTCCCAAACATCCTCATAGTATTCTATAGGTTTTTCATCAGGTTCTTCTTCACCTCTTAGTGCTCTGATAAAATTCTTCTTTTCTTCTTTCAATTCTTCGTTCACTACTCTTTTTACAGTAACTTTATCGTATGTGATTTCAAGATCGTCTGGAGTCCCTTTCATATTAATATATGCGGTTAGTCCTCCGTGTTCATTATCTTCAATTCGCCGTTCTTTCTTCTTGGCTAGCCAGTTAGATTTCTTGGCCAATAGTTCTAGAAGACTTATGCTCATATTGTAATTCATATAGTTTTCGAAGTTGTGAGTTCCTTCAAGTTCTATACTCATTGCATTATTGCCAATATACATTCTGGGTATAAAGATGGTTTGATCAAAGATTTCTATAGTATTCTTAAGCGATTTGAATTTTACATTTTCCAAGTCTTTCAGCTCTACAAATTTTGACAATTCCTTTAAAGGTTCATAGCCAACTAACTGACCATTAACAATTTCTACATCTGCCTTGGCGTATAGTTTGTCGAGAACCGGATTGTAATTAGCATCGAGTAATAGTTTGGCTATTATGGTCCCCGACACAAGACCGCTAATGTGTTTATCTGTTATTTCTGTTTGTTCAAAATTGTTGAATTCAGAGAAAAGGCGTGTGATGTCGACTGAGTAGACTTTGGAGCTGATATCGAGCAAATAGTAATCTCCTAGGGTGGTGAATTTTAGAATTGCATCTGCTTTGCCTTTAAGTGCTACCATTTTACAGTCGTTCATGGCGAACTGTTTTTGATCTGCTAGCAGGGTTCCCTGAACAGATTCTGCAGTAAAATCATTGTATTTGAAATTCTCTATGCTTGTTTGTAGTGCGAGTCTATAGGGAAATAGTTGTTTGCTTATTGCTGCATTTTCAGAACTGTCGGAACTTATAAATTCATTCACATTAAAGTTCTTAAGCTGCAGTTTACCGCTAATTTCTGTTTTGGAGTTTTTGCTAAAGAGTTCATCTAGATTTCTAATATAGCCTACTAAAGTGGCTTCGCTTTGGTTGTAGTTGATATCACATTCTTTAATGACCATATGTTGTTCATTAGCAGTCAAATTGACATTGAGAGAATGGATGTTTATGGCTGGATCTTTAACACTTGCCTTGATATCTGTCGCTGCTATGTCTCCTAGATATCTAAAACTATTTGGGGCAACCTCATTTTTATCGGAGTTGTAGACCAATTGCAATTTACCCTTGGCTTTTAATCGGCCCGAGTTTAGGCTGATGGTTTGAAGATCGAGGAGGCCTGAGAGTGTTTTTGCATCTAAATCTGCGTCGCCATTCCATTTAATAAAAGGGCGGTCGAAATTTTCAACGAAAAGATCTCCGCTGAGATAATTATTGCCACTAGAAGCTCTTGTCAGTTTACAGCTCACCCAAGCGGTATTGAGTTTAGATAGGTCTTCAATCTTTAGTTCACCTTTGGCATTAATGTTTTCCAAACTCAGTTTTTGACCTTTGGGCGATAGTGATGCTTGGTCGAGGGTATAGCTAATACCAAATGCCGGACTATGAGTATCGTCGATTTTGCCTTTAAAGTATCCATCTATAGTGGCATTACCTTCTGCCGAGAGGTGAGAAAAACTCTGCTGTAAATAGTCAGGTAAGATGCTCAGAATAGATTGTATAGGCGCTTTTTCATTGTTGAAGTTAAGACTGACAAAGGACGACTCATCTATGGTAAGAAAGCCTTGAGTTTTAAGTTTTACTTTTTCCAGAATTATATCACTCGGAGCAATATTAATTCTGCTATAATTTTCGCTGAGTGTAATTTGGGTGTTAAGGGACAAATCCTGACCTTTTAAGTAATAGCTATTATCGTGAATAATACTATCTGCTAATAGATTACCTTTAATTTTGAGCAGCGTATTTTCTTGAGTATAAGATATGCTAGTTTTCAGTTTTTTCAAGAAACCTGTTGAACTAAAACTAGAAGTTTCGTGATTATAGCTGATAGAGCAATCTTCAAACCGCAAATCTTCAATGGCGAAGTTGATACTTTCAGTTGAGCTTGTGTCTTCTTTGAAAATATCGTAATTGCTGTTGTTTTCCATATCTGCTAATCTCAGTTTAGCCTTGATAAGGCTGGCGCCATCAATGACATATTCTTTCCTCATGAGTTTCATGAGATCAACGAAGAGGTTTAGCTCTTGAGCTTCCAGTATGGGTTTATTGTAGTATTTGGTGGATTCGTGAACAACAACATTAGTGAATTTGATACCGAGTTTAGGGAATTCCTTTAATCCACTTATGCTCATATCAGCAACTTCAACTTTAACAGTGAGTTGCTCGTTGATTTGAGCGATGATTATAGGTTTAATTCGTTTGGAAAAATAGAGTCCAGCAGCAGAAATCAGTAGTATGATTGCGCTCAGAGTAATCAACGATATTTTTAAGAATCGATTCAAAGTATGCTTAGCAAATAAAAAGGTGAAGTTCAGACTCTAGAAGATAAACGAATCAACAATACACATTATGTTATTGAAAAGTGTATTTTTTTAAATTCCTTTTTGCAAATCAGAGCGGAAATCTATATTTGCAGCCCTTTAGGGCGATTAGCTTCCGCGATTATTTGTCATTGCATGAAAAATAATTGGGACAGGTAACTTCGCTAATCTAAATATAGATTAAAAGAAGGGCGATTAGCTCAGTTGGTTTAGAGCATCTGCCTTACAAGCAGAGGGTCGTAGGTTCGAATCCTACATCGCCCACTTCAAAAGCCTTCCGCATAGCGGGAGGCTTTTTTTTGTACCCAAATGCAAGCTCGCTTGCTGATTTGGGTACAAAAAAAGCCTCTAGTCACGCAGTGACTGGCTTTTGAAGTGGAGGCCAGCCCAAAAGGAAGCCCGAAGCTGAGGAACGAAGCGAGGGAATCCTTGGCTCGCTTGCTGATTTGGGTACAAAAAAAGACTGAATTTACGCAGTAAATAGGCTTTTGAAGTGGAGGCC
>CBDUMX010000010.1:0-22695 GCA_965368435.1 uncultured bacterium | reverse complement strand
TTATTACTAAAGAATTTTTCTAGTGTAGCTTCTATACCGTAATTTTTACCAGTACCGGTATTCTCCAAAACATTCGGAAAAAATCTAGTAAACCCACTTCCTTGATTAATAAGGCTGAAAGATCCTCCATGCGCCTCTACAGGAACATTGTACAAATGCTGATAGTATGCTTCTATTTTCAATCTCAATAAACTATTGAGTAGGTAATCAAAGGATGTAATAAAGTGATGACTTCTAGTAAGTCCAATATCCTTATTGTGATTGTCGAAAGTTGGATTTGATGGATTTCTCAGGCTGTCGCTAAATCTGTAGTAATACACATACATGGGCTGAGATCTGCTGTGCATGCCATAGGCAAGACTCATACTAAGCTTGTCGTTAGCTTTTAAGGTGAAGCCTATTCTCGGTTCTATACTAAGATCTGCGCTTTGTTGATAGTAAAGAACATGAAGGCCTGTATTCATTGTAAGATTGGTAGTAATGCGGTATTTATGGGAAGCATAAGCTCTGAGCATTAGAGTCTGATCATTGGCGTCTAGTTTTCTTTGCCAGGAATCAAAATCAAATTCGTTTCTAGAAGAATCCAAATAGTTTACTGTGAAATAATCTCCAATAACACCAATTTTCAATCTGCTTCTCGCATTAAATTTTTTATTTAAAGCAATGTGCAATGCTGTTTTCCCTTCATACATGTTTGAACGAAGTACAGGGTATAGGCTGTCTAGTAGAAGTTTGTTTTGCGTTGCAGAAGCACTGTCCCAAATTATAAAATCGTGATCAGCGATAATCTGTTGTCCGGACTGCGCTAGTGTAATATTTGAACTCCAACCGTTCTCGAAATATGCTGTATGCGTTGCTCCTACGGTAAACATATTGGTGGTGAAGTACTGATCCCTGTCGTTTTCACCATAAAGGTCATTAGTTGGTTCAGTTTTATCTGAAAAAAGTATTTCGATATTAGATAATCCCCCGATACCCCAAACTGAAAATACTCCATTCTTCTTATTGGGGAAGCTCAATTTGAACGAAGCATCTTGATAGTTGGGTATAGCGTCTGTTCCCAATCTGAAATTTATAGCCTGGAATGCAGCAAATGTGGAATATCGATATGTTGCGATGTAGCTGCTATTCTTTTCTTTGTTAATTGGTCCTTCGCTCATCAACTCCAATCCCAGAACACCAATCTGTGCTGTGTGTTCATAAACTTCTCTGTTACCACTTCTCATTCTAATATCAAACACACCACTGAGGGCATTGCCATATTCTCCTGGAAAGGCACCGGTCATAAAATCTGAATGACCTATCACTTTATTATTCAGTATGGATAGTGGTCCACCTGTGGTGCCTGCCACTGAAAAATGACTCGGACTTGGGATGTCAATACCTTCAAACCTCCAAAGTAGTCCGAGTGGTGAATTGCCTCTTATTACAATATCGTTACGTGAATCGTCAGTTCCTTGAACACCTGCATAATTACTTGCCATACGCGCAGGATCTTGCCTGCTGCCGGGGTATCTTTCTGCCTCTTCAGCATTAAAAGTTCTGCTGCTTAAGGTTGCCATGTCATTATAGCTTCCAATGCGCTTGGTACTTGTTATGGTCACTGTTCCTAAATCAGTGGCGATTTCAACCATTTCAATAGGTAAAAAGGCTTCTTTCCCGCTGGTTAGTTCAATATTCGGTATGGCTAAAGCCTCATAACCAACATAGGAAAAACTCAGAGTGTATCTACCTATAGGCACATCAGATATTTTGAAATATCCATCCGCATCAGTAATAGCGCCTTTGCCCGCTATTTCAATTAGTTTCACGGTCGCGCCGATTATAGGAGCTTTGGAGTCTTTATCTATAATTCGACCCTTAATGTTCTGAGTAGTTTGACTAAAAGCAATAAATGAAAACAACAACATAGCCGTTGCAAGTATGGTTTTTGGTTTCATGATGAACCCAAAGTTAGTGTTTTTGCACTGATAGTTGATTCGATGAAGTATAGACATACTGTTAATAATCAAATAAATGTGGTCGATAGGTTTTAGGATTAAAGCATTCATAGCTTATTTGTTTAAGACAAAACTATAGCTGAATTAATCACAGTGATTTGCATAAAATGCAAATCAGTGCATGAAAAAAAAGGGAAAGTGCAATAGGTTTATTTCTTTTCCCACCAGAAACGGTCGAATTGGTGCCTATAGAAAAGGCCTATGCCGGAAGTAGTAACATTGCTTAAGTTACCCAAAGTTGGGTCGTTGGCGTTCCGTTGAAATCCTTTGATTTTAAAGCTGCCGTCTTTGCTTAAGTTGTATTGTACATTCAAGTCGTAGGGTCTACTTCCAGTTGTTGATCCTGCGTCGTAGGAGCCTTGAAGTTCTAGTCTATCGTCTAAAAATTTTCTTTTTAATGAAAGAATAAGTTCTGCTTGTGCTTCAGCTGTGGTAGCTATTTGGTAGTCTATGCCCACTTGCCATCTGGGGTCAATTTGAGAAAGCCAGTTGCTTAGTTGACTTGAAACAAAATCGCTTAAACTGTTATTTACGGAATTTGTTATGGTTGAGTTAACAGAACTCTGTCCACTTGTATTGGTGTTAACAATACCACTTGAGTTTGCAAAACTAGGAGGGATGAAAGTGCCCAACGCGAGTAAAGCAAAAACTTGTCTGTCGAGCTCCTCTGGGTCTTGGCGTATTCTTTCCATTACCGTGGTGAAAGTAGAACTGCTAGAAGACGAAAGATTGCTCTGAGTAGGAAATGAAATGCCAAATGCTATATCTGGGTTGAATAATAAGCCTGTAAGTTTTAGTTCACAATCTACTGGGATAGGAGTATTGTATTCATCTAATGAAACATCTACCATTCCTGCAAGCAAACTAGAAGGCAGAGGATACTCTCGTTTAACTGCTTCTAAATCTACAATCGCATTATAAGGATCTCCATCCCAAGACAGCTTGCTGCCTGGTGTTACTACAAAGTATTTATTGATGAAATTAAATGCTGTAAATAGATAGTCACCCTTATCGATTATTATCTCGCCATACATATTGAACTCTCCATAAGTGTTTACTTCCATTCTGAGGTTGCCATGGCCGTTGCCTTTGATTTTATCGCCTAGTAACTCATCAAATATTAGTTCTACATCAGCGTCGTTGGTGATTTCAAAATTGAAGTCCATTTGAACTCCTTCTGTGGTCTGAACTAATTCTTTGAGCTTATTGTTATCGGCGCGTAAATCTACAAATTGAACATAACTCAATTGACCATCCGTTTCTAGATTGTCCAGTGGGATATAGATTTTGGTGCCTTTTCTACTTTTAGCTCTAATCACCAGCAATATGTCTTCCAACGGACCTTTGATTTCCATGAAACCATCAGCAAAGGCAGTACCATAGAAAAGCTCGTTGTCTTTTCTACTTGTATTGAGGCATTCAAAATTTTCAAGGTTTTTGATATTTAAATCAAAGTTGAATTTGGAATAATTATCGTGAGTGATTTGTCCGCTAGCATCGCCTTTATGCCCAAACCTGTCTATCAGTTCAGCTTTTTTCAATTTGAAGTAGTTGTTGCCAACTTCTACTGTGGCTGTTGCTTTATATGACGTTTGTAAGTAATCAACTTTGAATGCTAATTCAGAGAACTCTGTGGTGCCAGTTATCTTTGGTTTGTCTAGAGAACCAATTATTCTAAGGTCAGCTTTAGAATATCCCGATAGGTTTGACGCTAATCCATCCAAATATTTCTCAAATGGTTTTACACTGCTATTTTCTGTTGTTACACTTAAATTGAGAGCATTTGCTGGGGTGTTAAAGTCAACATGACCATCTATTTTCATGCCATCCAACAACCCGCTTTCAACTCTTCCATCTACAAAGATGTCTAATGGGGATTCTCCGGATTCAGTTAACATGATAAAGTTGCCTAATGTGTCGTCATCAATGGTCAAATTGTCAATTACAAAATCGGATTCGAAGATTGGGAAGCCTTCTCTATAGGTTAAGTCAATATAACCATTAGCTATCCCTCCCAAGGAGAGCTCATATGCAGCGAGGAATGGATTGGCGTTGCTGAGTAAGAATTGATCAAATACAGCATTCACTTTAGTGGTATTTTGTCCAAAAGCCCCATCAAAGAAGATAATTTCATCATTATTTCTAAAGTCGAAATAGAACAATTCAGTTAGGCCATTAGAGTAGACGATATTTGCAAAGTCTGTTTGTCCCATATGCCAAAGCTTTTGATTGATGTGTGCATCGACCTTGTTGATGTATACAGAGATACTGTCATTCTGAGCCGTTAAATAACCGTCCACATAGGCAGATAAATTGCTATCTCTCAGCGCTTCTATATTGAACTCAAATTGCTTGTTCTTGAATTTGCTGCTGCCAGAAACAGTATAGAATAAAAGGCTGTCCGCAAGTTCAAATCCGTCTGCTTTAAATGCAATTTGAGCATCTGAACTATAGTCTTCTTTGTTTAGACTCAGTGTAACTTGATTACTTGCTAGATTGTTGATCTTAACACTATCTATTAATCCGTTTACCTTCAATTGGCCGTAGCTCGACAAATAAGATAAGTCCAAGTTAGCACTTGTAAAACTGAAGCCATTGAGATATTGTTCGTACAGCGGGTGAAATCTCTTAAGATTTAAGTACATCACTAAATTGGCAAACGTTAATTGTTCGCTGGAGTCAGAATTTGACTGTGCTAATTTGATAACATCTGTAAAGACATCAGACAATTGAGAAAGTTTGTATTCTCCTTTTAAAGATGCATCAAGCAGCTCCGACTGAATATCCATTTTCTGCACTCCTTGATCATTACCAACTACAAGTTGTAGATACTTAACGGGTATGGTTTGTTCGGCATTCCACCACTTAAGGCTGTCTAAACTTATGCTGCCCTCTAATTCATCTATTGAACCTCCTTGCAGGTCGACTTCCCCAATTAAGCTCACGAAACTTAGGTTTTTATCAATACCCAGGTTTTGAAGATTGGCTTTTTTTATAACGGTCTTTGCGGTGGTTTTAGGGCTGGCTGGGTTGACATCAATTTTGCCATCGAAACTAAGTTGTAAATTAGGATCGTTGATATCGGCAAGTCCCTCAAAAATGTCCTGGGTTAATTTGCCGTTCATTGAAATGTTTTTGTATGAATAGTTGTTGTAGGAAAGGTGTTTGATGGTGCCTTTTACAGAAGCGTTCATGTTCTCCATCTTTAAGCCTTCCCCTGCTATTTCAAGTTCAAAGCCCGCATCTCCTAATTTTTTATTGCCGAGCAACTGTCCTAGGTTAACAGATTGGGTGGCAATAGTTCCTGAGTACACTTCTTTGCCAGCGGGGTTGATTTTAAATTTTACATCTGTACTGGCATTCCCTATGCTCGTTTGTAATTCTCCATAACTCACAAACTCTTTTAGGAATCCCTTAAAGCTGCCATTGAAGGTCATTTGGCCCAGCATTTTAAGCTCGCTGGGAACATCAGTCAACTGAATCAAGCGGGCGAGTTCTACAGACTGAGTTTTAAATGGTTCAGCGTTGAAATCCCAATAAGTGTGTTCAATATCTGGTAGCCCAGTTATTCTAGCATCTCCTTGGTATTTTGTGTGGCTACCTATTTCAAGATTTAGGTCACGGCCTTTAATTCTGTCAATAGTACCGCTAAACTCACCATCAACTTTCAGAAGGTCATCGTAATCCTTCAAGTTGTTTGAAAAGAAGAGTAAATCTTTACTGTGTACTTCACTGTTATCAAGCTCTGCTTCAATATTCACAGAGCTAATGAAATCCGCAAAATCACGATAAGAGGAATAAGAAAATTTAATATGGTCTTGTATTGTGCTGCGATTGGTAATAAGCGTAAGTTTCTCATAGTTCATCACGGTTGAACTAATGGTGCAAATAGCTTTAAGTTTTATAATTTCTAGTCCAGATTGTTCAAAGGCAGACAATTGTCGAGAATTAAAGTGCAAGGAGTCGTTAATAATTTCAAAGTCATGGAGCTTTGCATTGATGTTAGTAAACAAGATATCATTTTCATGAAAAGCTCTAGATGTTGGAGTTTGAATATTTTGATCAGTATAGTGAAAACTCATATTAAACAATTCCGCTTCACTAAACCATATCTTGGGTGATACAGCCTTAGAATTGCTATTTTTAGGCTGGAAATAATCAATAAAGAATTGAATATTTAAGGAGTTTTCTCCTTTTAGCACTGATAGATTAACTTGACCATTTGAGATTTTTACTTCATCGAATCCTATTTCGCGAGAAGACCATGTCAGCAGCTTGTAGTTTGCCTCCAATTGATCAATATAAAACATAGTGTCGCCTTGTTGATCCTCAACATATAAGCCTTGTAGTTCTAAGTGGTCAAAGAAATGGATTTTAACATGTTTCGCGCTTACAACAGTATTGAGCTCTTTGGATAGAGATTTGGTGATTTGATTAAGGATAATATTCTGTGCCCACGATGTTTGCAAAACCGCCCAAAATAATAGCAGAAACGCCAGTATGCTGGAAATCACGATAAGCGGTATTTTAACTATTTTTGGCACGACTTTAATCTAATGCGAAAGTAAGGCAGTAAGCATGAACAATAATTCACACCCTGTAATTTTAGGAATAGAATCGTCATGTGATGATACTGCAGCTGCTGTATTGATTAACGACAAAATTCATTCCAATTGTGTGGCTACCCAAGAAGTTCACAGAGCTTATGGTGGAGTTGTTCCAGAATTAGCCAGTAGAAAGCATCAACAAAACATCATACCCGTTGTACATGAAGCTCTAAAAACAGCTAATGTTAATGTCAATGATATTTCGGGAATTGCTTGTGCTCAAGGCCCAGGTTTATTGGGTTCTTTGTTGGTAGGCTACACTTTTGCCAAGGGTTTAAGTTTAGGATTAAATGTTCCTCTTATCAATGTTAATCATATAGAAGCTCATATATGGGCGCATTTTATAGGTGATGATATTCCTGCATTTCCATTTTTGTGCCTTTTAGTTTCTGGAGGGCATACTCAAATAGTGAAGGTAAGCGGGTTTGATGAGATTGAAATTTTGGGAAGTACTATTGACGATGCGGCAGGGGAAGCCTTTGATAAAGCGGGTAAGATGCTGAATTTGCCCTATCCTGCAGGTCCTGTGATCGATCAATATTCAGCTAAGGGGAATCCAAATGCATTTCAGTTTTCAACATCAAAGCTCGGAGATCTGGATTTTAGTTTTTCGGGATTGAAAACATCGATATTGTACTTCTTGCGCGATGAAGAAAAAAAGAACCCAAACTTTATAAAAGAAAATATTTTTGACCTCTGTGCATCTATTCAGGCCACTATTGTGTCTTATTTAATAAGCAAGTTTGAAATGGCTATGGTGCAAGAAGGCATTAAGCAAATTGGAATTGCTGGTGGGGTAGCGGCAAACTCCGAGTTGAGAAAGGAAATAAGGCTGCTTGGAAGTAAATTTGGGGCAAAATGTTTTATACCAGAATTTCAATACTGCACCGATAATGCGGCTATGATAGCGCAAGCGGGCTTAATTAAGTATAAATTAGGAAAATTTGGCACACTTACTGATGTGTGTTATACGAGAAATGAAAAGAATTAAATCACTATTAATTGGGATGTTTGTCCTTACAGCGGCAATTGCTCAAGAGAATGATACTTCCTTATTGAGGAAATTAGGAGTAACTCAACAGCAGAAATACTTGTTTGTGCACGCATTTGTCAATAATAAAGATACCTGTTTGTACTATCATCAGGAACTGGATGACCAGATGCGTACTGTATATGAAAAAGTGAATATGCGTTGCTATGGTTATAACGATTTTGATGAATACATTTATAGTTATGACAGCAGCGGTCTAAGAAAACTAGTTCACGATAAAGGAGATGGACCATTTAACATAACCTTATATGATTTTAATAAACGGGGTCAACCAACCAATATTAAATCATTTTTCTTTAGGACTAATGATTCTAGTATAACTAGTACTGTGTACTATCAAGGAAAGTATACTCAACCGGATTCAAGTGTTACTACTATAATTAGTCAAGAGGGGGACACGGTTGTTACTAAAACCATAGCTCGATTTAACAAATTAGGTCTACCTGTTCAAATTATGTTATTGGATGAAAACCGAGATCTGATGCAACATATTAATTATGAGTATGAAGATTCACTTCTCATAAGCTCTGCAACTACCGCTTATGGCGAGCAAGCAGGTTTTATGCAAACCTATTACGAATATGACCAGCACAATCGTTTGGTATTCAGTTATAATACGGTGAACCAGAAGCAAGAATATTACTATTTAGATAACGGTCTGTTGAGTAATATACTAAACTATAACCCAAAGGGTGTTTTAGAATCTGAATTCATCTATAAGTATGAATATAAGTAGTGCTTTAATGGTTTTTGTTGGTGGAGGTCTTGGGGCAGCAATGCGCTGGTTGGTATCACTATCTCTCAATACCAATAGTACGGGTTTCCCGTATTCTACACTACTGGTCAATCTAATTGGTTGTTTTCTAATAGGAATAGCTAGTGCCTTTATACTGCAATCAAATGATAAAATTAACTTATTGCTAGTTGTGGGCTTTTTAGGAGGTTTTACTACTTTTTCCAGCTTTGGTCTTGAGCTATTTAAATTGCAGGAAATAGGAAATTGGAGAATGTTTATCAGCTATATTTTGCTAAGCAATCTATTAGGGGTCATTCTCGTTATACTAGGAAATAGAATAACCGTAAAATTTATATAGAATGAAGAAGACTGTATTAATACTTTTAGCACTTATATCTTTTTCATGGGCAAAAGCTGACAAGCTTCTTATTTCAATGGATGCTAGTCAAAGCAACCATTTAAAGGCATATGGCATCGCTTTTTGGGTGTTAGAACGTGAAGAAGAAGTGGAGTGGTTGCTTAACTATAATGGCGGAAGCTTTATGATGGATCACTATGAAGCTATAGAGAAAGAATGCAAATTGAGAGGAGTAAGTTTCACAAGTATTTCAGAGGCCAAAGCGATTGAAATTAAAAATGAAATTGCCAATCCGACTGTCAATGCGGAGGTAGTTAAGTTACTGAAAGCACCAAAAATTGCGGTCTATTCACCGAAAACAGCTCAGCCATGGGACGATGCAGTTACTATGGTTCTGACCTATGCCGGTATTCCATATGATGTTATTTTCGACGATGAAGTATTAAACGATAAACTGGCTAGCTATGATTGGCTGCATTTGCACCATGAAGATTTTACGGGTCAATATGGAAAGTTTTGGGCGAGTTATAGAAATGCAGATTGGTATAAGGAGCAGGTTGCAGAAGCTGAAGAAATGGCTGCTAAACACGGATATGAAACGGTTTCAGAACTTAAATTAGCGGTTGTTAAAAAAATCCGCGATTTCACTATAGGAGGAGGTTTTTTATTCGCAATGTGTTCAGCAACAGATTCTTACGACATTGCATTGGCGGCTGATGGAGTAGATATCTGCGATAGAATGTTTGATGGAGATCCTATAGAAGCAGGCGCTCAATCGAAACTTAATTTTGAAAATACCTTCGCATTTACTGATTTCAGTATTGAACTGAATCCTATGGTTTATGAGGTTTCAAATATAGATGTAGATCCATTTAGGAGAAAAGTTCGGGAAGAGAACGATTTGTTTGTCTTGAATGAATTCTCGGCAAAATGGGATATTATTCCAACAATCTTGACACAAAATCACGAGAGAATAATAAAAGGGTTTATGGGTCAGACTACCGCTTTTAGAACTGAATTTGTAAAGAGTTCTGTTATTATCATGGGCGAGAACAAAGGCTTAGGTGAATCGAGATACATACATGGAACCATGGGTAAAGGTCAGTGGACATTCTATGGTGGGCATGATCCTGAAGATTATAAGCATATGGTAGGTGAGCCACCTACGGATTTAAATTTACATCCAAATTCTCCCGGTTATAGGCTGATTTTAAATAATATATTGTTTCCTTCAGCAAAGAAGAAAAATCAGAAGACTTAATAACAAGAGTGTGGCAATGGGTTGTAAATGCATTAATTGGAGACAGGGGCCCCCACCCGCCCACCCAATTCCAATTTAATCATTGCTCTCTTTCCTTACAATACACATTTAACCTCCTTGCTTACATTCATTATTTACGTGTTAATCCTTTCTCGATAGTTCAACGGATGTTTTCATCATTAGCTCCTTTATAGGTATGAATTATATCAGCTTTAAAAAAGGAGAAATAGCGGTATCTTTGCAGTGCTAAAATGGAAATGTTAGCAGAGCAATTTGATCCAATATTGAATCCTACTATGTATATCAATTCATTTGAATTGAGAGAACCTGTGACGTCTTTAACAGATTTTCTGGTAGCAATAACTGCTATGTATGCATTGTACAGATATATGACTTATCAAGGTGAACGCAGCCAACATTACAGCACATATCTTAAGTATTTTCTATTTATAGCAATTGGGATGACCAGCGCGGCATTCTTGGGGCACGCATTACAGGCTTATATCAGCCCGAGGTGGAAAACCATAGGATGGCTAATGAGCGCTAGTGGTCAATTGTTTCTTATCCTGGCTTCTGTCAATCAATTGGGCTATAAATGGACTTATAAACGGCGCCATTTATTCAAAACAGCTGTTATAGTTAAGTATTTTGTTTTTGTTCTATTGATATTAATTCCCGCTACTAGCAGATTTGAAATCGTTCAGATTAACAGCAGCATTGATTTGGTAGGTATAGTACTTCCACTTCAGTTTCTTTTTTATAGAGACACTAAGATAAAAGGAAGTTTCTATGTTATGATGGGAATACTTTATGCTATTATTCCAGGTTTAATTTACAGCAACCAACTCAGCATAGATAGGTGGTTTAATTATCACGATATTAGTCACGTATTGATGTCTATATTTATTTTTATCATGTTTGTTGGTACCTTTAAGATAGTTACAGATCCTAAACACATTTCACTTAATAATTCTCAAAACAAATAATGCCACTCGTAGCTTACATAGGAATTGGTTTGGTTTCTTTAATTGGAATCGAATTGTTTTTCTCTTACCGAAAGAATTTTAAAACCTATACACTAAGTGATTCCATAGTGAATTTGTCCTGTGGGATGATAGAGCGATTGTTTAACTTCTTTACCTATTTTATTTATTATTTGGCCTTTGAGTATATCTATACCCATTTTTCTGTGGTACAGATTCCGAACACCTGGTGGGCGTGGATACTGGCTATACTGGTAGCAGATTTGATATCGTATTGGTTCCACAGATTGAGTCATGAAGTCAATATACTTTGGGCTGCACATATTGTCCATCATCAGAGCGAGGAACTTAATATCACCACTGTTTTTAGGGTTTCTTTTTTCGCGGTGATTTTTAGATTTTTCTTCTTTATGTGGATGCCGGTTTTAGGCTTTTTACCAGAAATGGTGATAGGTGCTAGTATCTTTATTGGATTGTTTCAGTTTGTAACCCACAGCCGATTGGTGGGCAAATTAGGGCCTATAGAATGGTTGTTTACAACTCCTTCTCATCACCGAGTGCACCATGCTCGTAATGATAAGTACATCGACAGAAACTATTCGCATGTTTTGATTATTTGGGACAGAATATTTGGGACATTTACAGAGGAGGATGAAGAGCCAGATTATGGGATTACAAGTGGTTTTGAGAGTGTGAGTGCGATTAGAGCTCAGTTCGCTTATTGGAAAGATCTTATTATCAGAGCAAAGCGAACAAAATCAATTAAAAATAAGATAAAGTTGTTTTTTGAAAAACCCACTTGGACTCCAGAAGATAGTCCGTTTTTGCCTGCTGAATATTCAACAGATGAGAAAGGGGAGCGCAAACAGTTTAGATATATTATAAAGCCAGAACTAAGTTCTTACTTATTGATAAGTGTTCTAATGACATTTGCGATTTTCTTGGCAGTAGCAGGAGCAGAGATAGCCAAAGATATTGATCAAATAGTGGCAGTGTTTAACAACCCCAACACCATTTTATTCGGACTATTTGTATTGTTCTCAATAATAGTACATACAAGAATGATGGAGAACCCCAAAAAGGGTTTCTGGCTAGAGCTTATTCGCTTAATTCTACTCGGAACTTTGGTTATGAGTGTGTATAGGCAAACGGAGATGGGCTCAACAGTTAGTGTAATTGCTGCAGCGGTGAGCATTGCTATGATATTGTGGCTTCTGCGTTTGAATAAACACAAAGAAAGAATGTCTTATCAAGCTTGAGGCTTGTATCGAGATCTCATAATCCAAGCAGTAAATTTTGGGAATACTTTGGATTGAAACATAACAATATGTCCCAATACCGACTGATTACTGCTGTATTTCTTCCTTTTGATCTGTAGAAGAATTTTTTTGGCAGTCTTTTCTCTGCTGCTGGTTAAAATTGATGGTCGTTTTGGCACTTGAACCAACTCCCCCTTAGGTGTGAAAGTCTGTTTTGAAGTCTCATTTTCGGTAAAACCTACG
Source organism: uncultured bacterium (assembly GCA_965368435.1). GTDB lineage: Bacteria > Bacteroidota > Bacteroidia > NS11-12g > UBA9320 > JAHEKB01. The sequence continues at coordinate 10,197 of CBDUMX010000010.1, read as the reverse complement.
TAGTTAATACCCACAAAAACCTTGGATGCATTTAATTCTATTCTCAAGGCGTGTGCCATCGCGCGTAAAGCCATTTTTGATAATGAGTATGCGCTGTAATCCGCCAGTCCTGTTAAGCCTGCGATGCTCGATATAAACAGTATGGATCCTTTACTTTTTTTAAGTGCAGGAATACATGCTTTTGTTGGGAAGATAGATCCGTACAAATTAGTGTCGACGACTTTTTTGAACACATCCGTTTCAATTTTTTCTAGTGAACCAAATGCAGAAAGTCCAGCATTATTGATAAGTACATCTATTCTACCAAATTTTGCTAAGCACTGAGTTACCATCGTTTCATTGCTTAGAGGGTCTGCTACATCTCCAGTATGCAATAGGATGTTGTCGTCAGAAATTTTGAGTTCTTCTTTGACAGCATCTAATTTTGATTGTGTTCTTCCGGTTATAACAATTTTAGCTCCGTATTCGCATGAAAGTTGGCGGGCTAGTTCTTTGCCAATTCCCATGGAAGCGCCTGTGATTATAACAACTTTATTTTTGTAAAAGGCGGACAAACTCATTCTAAATAACCATTTTCTTTAAACCAACTTAGTGAATCTTCAATAGCGAGTTCTATGGGAGTTTGAGGCATGTTGAGTTCCTCAACAGCCTTTTCACTCGAGAGAAACTGGCATATTGAGGCCATTGAGGCCATCCCATAGCTTATGTTTGGAGCTTTGCCACTTATTCTTGATACAACAGACTTTATCCCGCCGATTCCCAAAACTAAGAATTGAGGTATCTTTTTAAGCTTAAATTTTCTACCCATTACTTCAGTGGCTTTTTGGAAGAATTCTTTAAATTCTAGATTTTCATTTCCAGCAATATAGCATTCTCCAAGTCTGCCAAGATGTAAAGCATTAACTATAGCTTGTGCAACATCTTTTGAATAAACAAAGTTTTTGCCGCCTTGTGAATACCCTGGAACTTTACCTTTATAAAGATTCAAAAGCATGACCCCTGAAGATGGTCCAGAATCATATGGTCCAATCATAAATGTGGGGTTCACTACGATCACTGGAAAGTTGTTTGATTTAAATTTGGATAGTAAATATTGCTGCGCCTCAAATTTACTGTCTATATAATCCATCCCAAATTTGTTCCAGCTAAAGGCTGTTGACTCGTCTCCAGGATTTTCTTTAGTTCCTGGGGTAAATGAGCTGGCAGAACCGACATAAACCAAGCGCTCAATACTGTGCTGTACGCACGCTGCTTCCACATTCTTTGTGCCTTGTATATTCACCTCACGCAACTTCTCTATCCTTCTAGGCCATACATTGGTCATGGCCGCAACATGAATAACAAAATTATGGCCAGCAATTGCATCTATTAAGGCGTCTTTTTCAAGAATGTCTGCTTTTACTACAGTTAGATCTAGGTCTTTAATTGTTGTAGCTGGGCTATTCGGGAGGCATAAAGCAGTAACTTGATATTCCTCTTGGATTAACAGCCTGCAGATCATGCTGCCTAGCATACCATCCGCCCCTGTAACAAACACTTTCTTCATTCGCAATTTTATCTATTGATGCTTTGGATATTAATCTATTTTAATAGGGGCCGAAGGTAAGGTTTTGTTTATAATAATAGAGCTTAAAATAGAAATGCTCAGTATGTTGTGGTCACATGCTCATCGACACAAATGACGAAATCTGCAATACCAATATTTTCGTCTTCTAACTTGCAAACATTCTTCTGAGTCACAGTACTTATAGTAGCGTATTTCAAATCAGCTGCTTGCTTTTTCAAGTACCAGAGTATGCCCTCATAATAATCAGAATGATAGGCGCCGTTATAATGAATAAAGAGGTGATTGTCTATGTAGTTTTTAAGAATGAAATGCGCCATAGTAGCATCTTTGGTGGCTTGCGCCATTACGAGACGAGGGCTGCCGTGGCTTCCCATCATGCCAAGTATGTTCTTATAGCGGGGTAAGTTTGGATCATATTCCATAGGCAGAGGAGCAATCCATGATTTTTCCAAAGTGCTTAGAGAATCTAAGCTTTCAAAACCGCGCTTGTAGACCAAATTTGCATATCGCCGTGGAATATTAGTAGCTATAAACTTCAAACTTTTGTCTTTTGCAAAATCTACAAGAGGAGCGTAATCGGTTTTGTAGTTTGGCCATAATCTCGCCATGCTATCAAGACCCGTGTAGTCCAAACTGTCATCGAGGTAAGCATTTAATGCCATTTGGTTATCGGCTTCAAACATTTCTGCTCCTAATATGAGTTGGCGGTACTTAAATAGATCCGTTGTTACTTCAAATTGTAACCAATGTGCTATTGCGCTGTTGTGCTGTTCTCCAAATAGAATGATATCTGCTGTTTTTAACTGCTTAATCATTTTATTGTAGGACACCTTTTTCCCTTTGGCGTTATAAATTGTGTAGGCTGGTTTTGCTGCAAGCGCTGTGATAGAAGCAAAAGTCAGAAGAAATAGTAAAAAATGCTTTTTCATTTTGTTAATGGTCAAAGCTAAGAATAAAATTTATTAAGGAAGCTCAAAGAATTCTCCCATGTAATAATGGTCGATTTTTGCTTGAATAATATCAGTAAATGTACTGAGGTCTAATCAGAAATTATAAAATGCTACTAGATTGATCTGATCTCTAGACCCATTTTGGAAGAACTGATTCATATAGGCAAGTTCTGCTTTAAGCTTTGAATTGAACAAATACCCGACGCCCGCATACAATCTGTTTCTGTCGAATGCTGTGCCTTGACCATTTATGAATATCTCGTTATAGAGCGAAAAATATGGCTGTTTCTCAATAAGTCCTTCAGAACTTAGGGCTAAGTTTAAAGCTAGAAAGTATCTAAATCTCAATTTGAATTCATCTTCAACAAAACGTTGTTCAAAGCGATATCTATGTTGTAAACTATATGATTTAGAGCCTTGCTTAGTAATGAATTGTTGGTATATGCGATGTTCATTAAGAATATCCTGAGTGTCAGAACTGTTGCGATAATTTTCACTTCTGATAAAGCCATAACCAAGCAATAGGTTATTCTTATTGCTAAAAGTGTATCCCAAACCCGTTCTTAGGAGTAGTTGTTCTAAATCTCCAAGAGCATTATAGTTTCTATATTGAACTTCGTGATGAATATTCCATTTATTGTCAATCTCCTTGTTGCCAAAGTATATTAACCAATTGCCAAGTTCAGAATTTTGAGCATTGGCATGCAAAGGCAAGACCGCCAAGGCAGAGAGTAAAACAATAAACTTAATGTAAGGCATTTGTACTTTTATTCCTGAAATTTCACTTCACCGGTAAAAATGTCATACATAGCTCCAACTATCATGATTTCACCTTTATCGTTCATTTCTTTTAGTACTGGACTCTCATTTAAAATTCTCTCAATCGTTAAATTCACATTCATGCTTGCTACGCTATCTACAAATTCTGAATTGTTTGAATTTCTAAATTCAGGATTAGAAGGTTCGCTTACAGCATTAACTGCTGGTTTAATTTTTTCAAGCATGGATGTAAGATTGCCGAGTTTGGCATCATCACAGGCTCCTTTAACAGCACCACAACTAGTGTGTCCGAGTACAACAATAAGTTTCGTCCCGGCTAATTTGCATGCAAACTCCATGCTTCCGAGGATGTCTTGGTTAACAAAGTTTCCGGCAATTCTAATGCTGAAAATATCTCCCAAACCTTGGTCGAAAACCAATTCCGCGGATACTCTGGAGTCAATACAACTAAGAACAGTTGCAAATGGGAATTGTCCATCACTGGTGTCATTTACTTGTTCCAGTAAATTTCTATTAGCCTTGAGGTTGTTTTGAAACCTAAGATTTCCCTCTTTTAAGTACTGAAGCGACTTTTGAGGAGTCATAGTTGCTTGTGTTTCTCTAGTATGAGCTTTCATGTTTTACAGTGTTATTTTTTTTAAGTTTAAAGAATTCAGTATAGCTAGGAGGGTTCTCAATTATGCCTCTTTCTGATATAAGTTTAATACTGATATTTCTGTTTTTCGCTTTTAATGCAAAGTCGTCTAATATTTCAATAATATCTTGGTCTAAATATCGCGTACGTCTCACGTCTAATTCTAAGTTTGAGTTTGGTGGAAGTTTGTCTAATTCTTTGAGAATTGCACCTTTATTAAAGAAGGTTACTTCTTCAGCCAGGGTCATTTTAATTTTATTATCGTCGATGTCTTCACCTTCTTTATTTAAGAAGTGAGAATTTTGAAAGTTCTTAATCAGAATTACAACAACAGCAACACTCAAACCTAAAGTAATTCCTACAAGTAAATCAGTAAACACTATTCCAGCAATGGTTATTATAAAAGGTAGAAATTGCTTCCAACCAAGTTTATACATACTCACGAACAAAGTAGGTTTGGCCAGTTTATAACCAACAACTAAGAGAACTGCAGCTAATACTGAAAGTGGAATCATATTAAGCAGAGTTGGAATAAGTATAACGGATGTTAGGAGTAAAAAACCGTGAATTATTGCTGACATTTTAGATTTACCACCAGATTGAATGTTGGCAGAGCTGCGAACAATAACCTGAGTAATTGGTAATCCTCCTATTAGACCAGAAATCATATTTCCAGCACCTTGTGCAAATAGTTCTCTATTGGTGGGTGTAACATTCTTTTCAGGATCCAGTTTATCTGTTGCTTCAACACATAATAATGTCTCTAAGCTGGCTACAAGAGCAATGGTAAATGCCACTATCCACAAATCAGGGTTTGATATAGCATTGAAATTAGGCAAGCTAAATTGTCCTATGAAAGAATCAAAATTTTCAGGTACTGGCACGTTCACAAGGTGTGATGGCGATATCGCCAATAGATCATGACTCTTGGTTATATAGTAAAATATAATACCGAGCACAACAGCAACAAGTGGACCCTGTACTAATTGAAATATTTTGGCTTTCTTTACTAGTACTCGATCCCATAGAATTAAAATTGCTAATCCAACGATACCAATTAGTGTGGAGCCAGGTTTGATATAGTTGATAGAATTAATGATTTCACTAAATGTGTTTTCACCGTCAACCTGAATAAACGCCATATCTCCTTCATAATCTGCGTCGTATCCAAAGAAATGCGGAATTTGTTTTAAGATAATTATCAAACCAATGCCTGTTAGCATTCCTTTAATAACAGAGGACGGGAAATAATAGCCGATTATGCCAGCCTTAAGCAGAGCTAAAATGATTTGAAAAGCACCGGCAATGACTACAGCTAAAAGAAAGTTTTCATAGCCACCAAGCGACCCAATAGAAGTAAGCACTATAGCTGCTAATCCTGCTGCAGGTCCACTTACACCTATTTTGGATTTACTTAAACTACCAACAACAATACCTCCAACAATACCGGCAATTAGGCCGGAAAACAATGGAGCCCCACTAGCTAGTGCAATACCCAAACATAGTGGGAGTGCAACGAAAAAGACTACTAAACTCGCGGGTATATCGTTCCTGAGGGTAGAAAATAATTTCCTTTCTGTCATAGGTTTTAAAATTTGTGCAGCAAATGTAAATCAAAATTACAAAATGATAGTAATACTATTATAGATAATATTAATGCTCTTATAATCAATATTTATACTCTGTAAACTGATTGCAAAACTTTCTGTTTGTATTTTTGTCCCGCAAATGAGTATTAGCATAAAATTTGTTTTGAATGACGGCTTGTACCTGAAGGAACCTCAAGATTCCGAATTGGGTAGGAAAATTATTCAGCACAGTATTTTAATGATCTATGAGCTTGGATTTGAGCAATTTACATTTAAAAAGTTAGCTCAAGAAATTAAATCTACGGAAGCTTCCATCTATAGATACTTTGAGAACAAGCATTTGCTTCTAATATTTCTTGTATCTTGGTATTGGGAGTGGGTCAAGTACCTGATAGAGATCAATACACTGAATATAACGGACCCAAGAAAAAAGCTGAAGATTATCATTAAATCTATTGTCTATGCTTCTCAAGAAAACCCCAGTGTTCATTATGTCAATGAAAGTATACTTCACGACGTGGTGATTTCAGAAGGCATGAAAGCATATCACACTAAGGAAGTGGATAATGATAACGACAAAGGATTTTTCTTAAATTACAAGAATTTGGCTGCGCATATTTCAGAAGTTATTTCTGAAATTAATCCTCGTTTTAAATACCCATATGCTCTGGCTACCAACCTTTTCGAAATGTCCAATAGCCATATTTATTTCGCTAAACATTTGCCTAGGTTGACCGATGTAAGTGTTACTGAAAATGAATTTGAAGAAGTTGAGCGAATGCTGAATTACTTCACTGATAGGCTATTGGCCCAAGACTAAGAATTTAATAGGTATTGTTCTAGTTCAGTTACGCGTTCAGCTAAAATAAATCGCCGAATTACAGATTCCCGAGCTGCTGTACCCATTTTCTTTCTTAGGGAAACATCCTTTATCAAATCCATTGTTTTATTTGCGAAGGCTTCTAAATCGGGATAATCTACTAGAAATCCTGTGTTATCGGCACTAATAATTTCTGGATTACTGCTTAGATTGAAGGCAACCACTGGTTTGCTCTTTTGCATAGCTTCAACAATAACAAAGCCAAATCCTTCCCAAATTGAACTGAGAAGAAAAATATCAATGGAATTCATGAATGCTTCTACATCTTCAACAAAGCCTAGGATATGAACATCATTTTGCAAGCCTTGACTTTCAATTTCTTGCTGAAGTGTATCTTTCAGTTCACCATCTCCTGCCAAGAATAGACTAAAATCAACTCCCTTATCTTTTAATATTTTGGCTATTTGAATAAGCTGAGATTGACCTTTTTGAGCAGTCAAACGCCCTGCATTGCCCAACACTACTCCATGAGCTTTAGAGAGGATGTCCTCATTCTTTCTCGACTCTGTTTCGTCGTCAAGCTTAATCCCGTGATAGATGGTTTTAACTTTTGTGTTTGGAATAACATCTGCTAAGTTTTTTAGTATCAAACGCTTAGTAGCTTCGGAGTTTGAAATAATATGGGTCAATACTGATTTATACAGATACTTGTTTAAAACAGAAGACTTCACTTCTACAGCCAAACCGCGCAAATAAACAATCCTTGTTACGCCGGCAAGTTTTGCAGCTATAGCGCCAAGCTTTACATCTTGTGATGCAGTAAAAATTACCGTGTCCACAGCTTGCTTTTTATAAAAGTTTACAAGATTTAAAAGCTTGTATGGATTAATAAAAGACAGATTCCCAACAGTGATGTCAAATGTTTCTATATGGTTTTGAACGCACTTTTTCTTCAGAAGTGAATTTGGATTTGTCAGTACACAAACATCATATCCTTTGGCTTTAAACTCCAAAGCGTTTTCTAAATGAAGCTTTTCTCCACCTCCCCAAAATGGGATGCTATTAAAGAAACAAATCCTTTTCAATTTAGTCTTTTAGGCATTGAGGGTCAAAGTTAAGTAAGCCTTTTAAAATGCAATTGCAACAAGACTAATTTATAATCTGCAGTGGATATTAATGCTAAGTGTTCTATTGGAATTATCGGCCCTATTCTCTTGTGCTGTCAATGTAATTACATGGACTAGCCAATTATATCTTGCGTTCTTCAAACACTATTTCAAACTTTATTCCATCTAAATCCTTAAAAAATAATGCATAGTACTTTTCGCCATGCTGGGGATAGTATTGTGGCGGATTAACAATATGGGCTCCTGTCTTTACAATTTCTGGATATAGGGCATCAATTTGTTCTTTGGAGTCAGCCTTAAAGGCAAGATGATGCAAAGAACCTGGCTTTCTTCTATGGACACTGTCGTTTTTGAATTGTGCTCTAGGGGAGTTTATTGCAAAAATCAGATGGGGATGAGAATATTCAATAACATCAAACTCATGGGCATCTACTCGGCCTTTTGACTTTTTTGAGAGATCAAAACCCAGAATGGGCATTAGTTTATCAAAGAAGATTTCAGCCTTACTAAAATCTTTAACGGTAATCTGTATGTGGTCTATAACGGGAATCATCTTTTGATCAGTATAAGGCTATTGGTTAATATACTCCTCCGAAAAATTCTGTATTTAGTCTTAACCCAAAAGTGAATACCATATTATCTGATTTGCCTGAAAGTGCATTTTCTTGATTTCTATATAATACGGCAGCGTCTAAGAAGAAATTATGGTGGAACATATAACTGGCGTGAAAATTTAATGTGTTTACAGTATTAACCACACCTTGGAACATGGGTGCATGATCTTTGTTTAGAATATCCGCATTGCTAATCAGAATATTTGCTCCATTAATATTTGTAGTGCTCAGACTATCTATCCCCTGTTTACTCATTATATGTGTAAGCACAAAATTCCATTTGGGATATGGTTGGTATCTGAGCAAAACTATTAGTTCTCTAAAATTGGCTCCAAGTGGATGTGCCAGCTCCTGATTATAATGAGCCCAATTCTGTGATTGAAATCTGTGGGAGTAAACAAAGGGTCTAACGTGATTGAGTTCTAATTGCAGATCTAAATTATTAATATTCGCAACATTGATGTATTTAACACCTGCTTGATAAGCCCATTTATTCACCCAATTATCACTGAACTTTACAAATTCATTTTTCACAAATTCATCCCAAATAAATTGACCGTAAAACTGAAACCGCTGTAAGAAATTCCATTTCCAGTCAAGCCCTAACATTGCATTATCTGTGCTATTGAGGCCGTGCTCAACCGCCCTATAGAATATTACAGGATTCAAATATTGAATCTCATATCTATTGTTCTCATTGCTGTCTTGCCTGTCGAATACGATATTCTCAAAGATTCCTATGTTTAGATTCTTCCCTACATTAAAGCTTAGGTGATGCAATGCCGAAAACTTTCGATCTAAGCTGCGGCCTACCGCTTTGTTTTGGAAGTCAACATGTTCCATGAATAAATTGGTATAATTAAACTTCCACACTCTAGTATTAATCTTTAAAAATGGATATTCTTTTGCTTGATCGCTTAAGATCAATGATCGGTACCCATTTCCGATAAAGTTTCTATCATGGCCGAATTGTATCATAATTTCTTTGATCGGAGCAAAGGTTATATAACCACTCATGGTGAAAAAATCTTCACCTTCTTGTCCAAAAGGCTTATGTAAACCTCCTCCTGTAACAACATTTTCAGCATCTACTTGAGTTCGTATAAAATTTGGAAACCTATATTGGTTTTCAATAGCTCTGCTAAAAAAACCAACTTTTCCTCCTATTGAGCCTCTCAAAGCAAATCCTCTTGAATTTCGGTATGCCGACAAGCTGTCTGAATTATCTGAACTAAGACTGAGTCCTATTATAGGATTGATAGTAATATTAAATCGCTTATCATTTTCAGTATTGTGATAATTGAGATAGTAGAGCGCATTTTTTCTGCTGTAAAAGGAACCCAGAAGTGCTTTGCGTTCAGCAGGATTTTCAATCATTAAAGCTCCAGTCTTTGGGTCTCTTATGCTTGTTGCTAGAAATTCGCCATTGTCAATTAAGAGATATTGATGATTAAACTGATCTGAAGCCGAAACTTCTTTAATGCTATTTGAAAATTTTACAACATTCAACCTGTTATAGGGCTTCACAGAAGTAAAAATATCTTGGGAGATTTGACCAGAAGTGATTTCATAGCGATCAATCAGATTGTAATTAAAATAATCAGTGGTAAGTGGTACCTGTCCGAACACCAAAATTGCGTTGAATATGAACCCCAAAACTGTTAGAAATCTAATCATTAAGGTCAAAGTTAGACGAATTATGTCTGAAGTATAAATACTCGAAAATTTTGGTGTATTTAAAAGTGGAATTGACTGCGCTGAGATGCTATATTTGAGCCGTGTCGACTACCCAAGAAAGCATTAAACAGCTTACCGAAGAACTAAAGGAACATAATTATAAATACTATGTTTTAGCTCAGCCAAGTATTTCTGATCGTGAGTTTGACGAAAAATTAAAGCAACTGGAGGCTCTAGAACGCGCTTATCCTCAGTATGCCGATCCCAATTCGCCAACACAGCAAGTTGGGGGTGATATCACCAGTAAGTTTGAAACTATAGAACATTCTGAACGCATGCTCTCTCTGAGTAATACTTATAGTAAGGAGGAGCTAGTCGACTTTGATGAAAGGGTGATAAAGCTAATGGATGGCCAAAATTATGAGTATGTTGCTGAATT
>CBDUMX010000009.1:0-22715 GCA_965368435.1 uncultured bacterium | reverse complement strand
CTGCATTAATCTCTAAGATTCTTGATCTTAAGAAGCTTAAATCCAACCCTAGCAAGTGATATATTAAGCTATTCATTAACTTTGCCATCTTAATTACACCGAATGAGTAAGAAGAAGGAATTTGAATTTAATTTTATTGATACCGTTGCATTAATTTGGAAGTATCGAAAACACTTAATTATTGTTTGTGTGATTGCAGCTCTTGCATCTGCAATATTTTCATCTCCATTTTTCATCACTCCCAAGTACAAAGCTCAAGTAGTTTTTTATCCAACTACTATCAATTCAATTGGTAATGCAATGTTCACCGACTTGAACAAGCGTGAAGCAGACCCCTTGGCATTTGGTGAAGAAGAGGAAGCGGAGAACGCATTACAATTACTAAACTCTTCCGCTTTAAAACAGAGGATAATTGAGAACTATAATCTCATGGAGCACTATGGAATAAAAGCCGATGGAAAGAGTCCACGCACAGATTTAGCTGATAAAATGCGTGATAATATAGAGTTTAGACGAACAAAGCATCTCGCTGTTGAAATTACAGTAAAAGATGAAAGTCCTGAGAAGGCGGCTGAATTAGCTAACGGAATAGCTAATATTTATGATACAGTCAAAACTGAGATACAGCATCAGGTGGCCTTAGAAGCATTGCAAATTGTTAAAGATGAGTACTTAGCAAAGGAAAAGGAAGTGTGGGACCTTCGCACAAAACTGAAAGAATTAGCGGATAGCGGGGTGACTAATTTTGAAGAGCAATCCAGAGCTATAAACGAAGAGATATATAAGGCAAGGGGCAATATAGCTGTGGTGAGAAAGCTTAAGGATGAATTGAAGAAAATTTCTAAATACGCTGGAGAATTCACATATCTTAATGAAACTTTAATTTTAGAGCTTGAAAGCCTGAGTCAATTGAGAAAAAGATATGAGAAAGCAAGGGTTGACGTTGAAAAAACACTGCCTCAAAAATTCATACTTACGAGTGCAGATGTGCCTGAAAAGAAGTCATACCCTATACGGTCATTAATAGTAATCTTAGTTACTGTGGCAACAGGCTTTTTTGCACTAGTGCTTTTGGTTATTATGAATCAGTTTAACCTACTTAAAAAGTAGTTGCTATCACATTTTAACATAAGGATCTTTTATTTTTTATCGATCTTATTTATAGCAGTAAGTTTAATAGCAGTATTTTTTGAATTCTATGTTCTATTAGCTTTGCCGCTAGTAGTCATTCTACTATTGGTTTTTGTCTATAAACCCAAGCTATTGCTGTATTTTCTCCCTTTTGCTACACCGCTTTCTATACAACTCAGTGCAAGCCAAAATATATTTTCACTCAGCATTCCAACGGAACCTATAATAATTCTACTTTTTATAGGGGTGCTCTTTAAATTGTTACAAGCTAGAAGTATCCCATTAGACATTTTTACAAGCTTACTATCCATATTAATCATAACCGATTTTACCTGGCTGATTGTTAGTTCACTGAGCAGCACTATGCCCTTGATTTCACTTAAGTATATCTTGTCCAAGATGTGGTATCTAGTGGTATTTTATTTTCTTCTAGTGCATTTGTTTAATAAGCAAAAGGTAGTTAAGATATTCATGTGGTGCTTTATTTCAGCGACCGTAATTTTGGCATTGTATACATTGTACAATCACTCTTTAGGATCATTTAGTCGATCATACGCCTATACTGCAATGCGTCCGTTTTTACCGGATCACGGTATGTATGCAGCAGCTGTATCCTTTGCAGTGCCAATACTTTTTGTATTTGCTATTCACGGCCAGAGTTTAAAGTACAGTATGCCAACAAGAGTAATAGCATTTGCCCTATGCGCTTTTCTAATCTTAGCAGTTGCTCTTTCCTTTACTCGAGCATCCTGGCTCAGCTTAGTGGTGGCATTTGCTGTGTATTTAGCCCTAATATTGAAAATTAAATTCAGATACTTAATCTTCTTATCAATTATTGCTGTTGGATTTTTAGCAGTAAATTTTGAGGATTTGTTTACTGAACTTTCTAGAAACAAAAGTGAGAGTGATGACAATATTGAAGAGCATTTACAATCTGTTTCCAATGTCACTTCTGATCCCAGTAATCTCGAGCGACTAAACAGATGGAGTTGTGCATTTAGAATGTGGCAAGATAGGCCTATACTTGGTTTTGGACCTGGCACATATACTTTTCAATATGGAGTTTACCAACTGCCTCATGAAACAACCATCATCAGCACCAATAGTGGTGATTTGGGTAATGTACACAGCGAGTATTTGCGACCATTAGTGGAGAGTGGAATCCTTGGATTTCTATTGTTTGTTGCGATAGTTATTAGCACATGTTTTATGGGATTTCATCAGTTCAAGCACTTGGAAGGAGGATGGAGGTATCTCAGTCTTGCTTCCTTTTTGGCACTAATAACGTACTTCACTCATGGCGTACTCAACAATTATTCTGAATTTGATAAAATAGCAGTACCATTGTATGCTTTTCTAGCTGTATTAACCAGCCGTCAGATTTGGTTGAAATCAAAACAGAAGGATGTTAAAGAAATTAGCACAGAATAAACTTGCACTTATTGGCTTAATAGTCATATGTGTATTGTGTTTAGTCGCTTTTCTGGGCTACTTCATTACGCCGGACTCATCAAACAATGCAAATACCATAAATCTTGAATTAGCCCTTCAGAAGCCAGGATTTGAAGTGGAAATGATAAAGTTGAATGCCAAAGAAGAACAAAAAGTTGGATTAGTGCAGTTTTTTCTTTTTGGTTCAAATGCTGAGAATACTTGGATCCCAGTGCAAAGTCATTCTTATCCAGACTCCTATATTAAGTATAGCAAGAATGGAGTTGGACAGGTTATAGAGTTTGAGGATTACAACGGTTTGTCTAAGGAAGAATGGTATGAGAATAGTGTGAAGATGAAGAAGTATTTCCTAGGAACAGATAGGTACGGCCGAGATGTGCTAAGCAGATTAATTATTGGAGCTAGGGTTTCGCTGCTTGTAGGCTTTATATCTGTACTGATTACTTTACTAATTGGCACTAGTTTAGGATTACTATCTGGATATTTTGGGGGATGGGTAGATAGAACAATTATGTGGTTGATTAATGTTGTTTGGAGTTTACCTACTCTTTTGATAGCAATATCTATCAGCTTTGCATTCAATGAGAAAGGATTGTACCAAGTGTTTTTAGCTATAGGTTTGAGTATGTGGGTTGAGTTAGCGCGTATTGTCAGAGGTCAGGTACTTCAAATCAAAGAAATGGAGTATATACAAGCTGCAAAAGTGCTGGGGTTTAAGTCGTTACGCATTATTTTTAAGCATATACTACCAAATATTACAGCTCCTATAATTGTTGTTTGCGCCGCGAATTTTGCTTCTGCAATTCTTTTGGAGGCGGGATTGAGCTTTTTAGGATTGGGAGTGCAACCTCCAACCCCCAGTTGGGGAAGTATGATTAAAGAACACTATAGTTACATAGTTTTCGATGCTGCGCACTTAGCAATCATTCCAGGTTTATGTATTATGATTTTGGTGATGAGTTTCAATTTTTTGGGCAATGGATTACGAGATGCTTTAGATGTCAATCTAAAAAATTAAAAAAACTGGTTGATAATTTGTAAGTCACCAAACTATATTTCAGCATAAAATACCCTACATTTAGCGTGTGAATTATTTCGACGTATATATTGTTGAATGTTCAGATAAGCTTTTTCATTCTGGTATTACCAGCGATATCAAACGCACATTGAAAGAGATGAATGAAGGTCTTGATCCTAATGCCTTCACATACAGCAGACTACCAGTAAACCTCGTTTGGAGTGCAAAATTTTACAACATCGATGAAGCCATTCTCTTTGAGCAAGATTTGAGAAAATGGAGCAGAACTAAAAAGCAAAGTTTAATTGACGGTATTTATAAAGTGGCGGGGATTTACGGACTAAAGTAATTAACCTATTTGAACTTTCTCACCTAGAAATTTAGGTTGTATTTTAAAAATAAGATCGATTAGCATTTTAATTCGTGCTAGTTTTTCTCTTTGCATAGTTTTAATACCATAATTCTGACTAACATCAGAAGCATTAAAGCCTATTACATCTAAGTTGAAATGTTCTGCGATATAAATAGCGCGTTCATTGTGAAATCTTTGTGAGATTACTGTGAATTTGGTCTGATCGAAAATCTTCCAACTTCTAATAATTGAATCAAGAGTTCTGAAACCGGCATAATCAAGATAAATACATTCTGCAGGAATTCCTCCTGCTATGAGATCTTTCTTCATGGTATTGGGTTCATCATAGGACTTGGTGCTATTATCTCCGCTTACCAAAACATAAGTGATTTTACCAGCTTTGTACAATGCCAGTGTCGCGTCAATTCTGTATTGGTAATAGCTATTGATATTGCCATTGCCGGTATATTTTGATGTTCCTAGGAGTACACCTACCTTATTGTATGGTATATCATCTATGCTTGAATATACTTTGTCTTTGGTGGTCTTTCCGACAAAAGCATTAACTGCTTGAATTGTCAGTAGAACTAAAGAGAGGAGTAATACAGATAATAGTATGATTCTTTTAAGTCTAAACTTCATCAGAGACTAATATCTCCTTTAAAGACAAAAACAGCAGGTCCTATTAGATAAACATTTCTAAAAACTCCATCTACATAGTCAAATCTAACTTCTAATAATCCTCCTTTGGTGCTAAGCTTTTGATTGTGATGTCTTTGTGTGTTTTCTGACTTTAAATAGTGAGCGATGGCTGCTGCAGTGACACCTGTGCCACAACTTAGGGTTTCATCTTCAACACCGCGCTCATACGTTCTAATACTCAATTCACCAGCCTGTTGACTTAAAAAGTTCACATTTATTCCATTTTCAGCAAATTGATCTGAATAGCGGATTTTATGTGCTGCACTTATAATGTCAATATCATTGAGTAATGGAGTATAACTTATATAATGCGGAGACCCAGTTTGAATAATAAACTCCCCATTATTATTTATAATCTCGCTAACATCATGCATTTGTAAGTGCACTTTATCATCGATTATTTTTGCGTAATGCACACCATCGTTTGAGTTAAATGAACATTCATTTTCAATCCAACCTTGTTTGTAAGCGTACATAACAGCGCATCTGCTGCCATTGCCACAAAAGCTTTGCGAACCATCCGCATTATAATAGAACATGTCGAAATCTTGATCGCTTTGTTTTTTCATTAGTATTAAGCCATCGGCACCAATTCCAAATTTTCGGTCACATAGAAATTGAATATTTTCCTTAGTTACCGAACTCAGTTCAGATATTATAATGAAGTCATTGCCAGTACCTTGATACTTGTCAAAAGAGATTTTATTCATTTAGAGCTTTCAGCAATGTGCTGTTTTTAACTTCAACAAATTTATTATAGGCTGAGTTTTTCTCTAAATAATAATACTTAGATCCTGTTTTCATATACAATCTTCCATCCAACTCCTTAAACACTAAATTGGCATCTTCGCTGATGTCGTACAGCTTTAGTCCTGAGTTTGAATATTGGTAACCTTTGAAGTTTACTGGCGACTTCCAAAACTCTACGTGAAGGATTCTGCTTGTATTCTCTTTGTAGCGCTCTGAAGTTTTAGCGGTGGTTATTTCAGTATCCGATACGGTTTTATTGCTATCAGAATTAGAGGTTTTGCCCGCGCCAGTTCCAAAATTTGGTGAAAACATTACAACTGTAAAGCTTTTAGTACTAAGTAATTGGTCTTTTTTTACTTCTAAATCCGCATTTGGAGAGACTCTATTCGCCGACTTTTCAGCAGTTGGAACTAGCTCTTCATCTTCTGTTTGGAACCCAGCATCCGTATTAGTTTCTTCAATTTTATCCGCAGTTTCGTCAAGTTCTATATCTTCAGGAGATTCTTCAATTTCACTATCAACCTCTTCATCAGCTCTTTCAACATTAGGTATAGTTACATCTTGTATCGCTAAAGTCTGAGTATCTAGTTGGGTAATTGAATCTTCTTGGGCAAATGAAGTAGTGTCTGGTTTTTCTGTTACTACAATTTCAGTGGAGTCTGGATTTGGGTTGTAGAATTTCATTATGAAAAATGCAGATACAAAAAGAATCACTATAGCTGCACTGGCATAATTCCACTTATTTCCCCACGAGTTTTGAAAGTATGTAACTTTAGAATTTTCACTGATATAGGCCTTCAACTCCGCTTTGCGTTGTTTCTTGATAGCCTCGATGATTTGACGCTGCAATTCTACCTCTTTTTGAAATTCAGGGTCTTTTAGCTCTGCTTTAAAATTGTCTAATGCCCGACCCATCAATTCCCCGTTGAGGTACTGATTAATCAAATGATATTTTTGTTCGTCGTTCATTTGTTTAAAGCAGGTCTTCTTTTGAATATTTATCTAGCACTTGAGCTTGTAGTTTTTTAAAACACTGATACTTTTTAGATTTAACCGTATCTGTATTTGCAAAACTCAGTTTCTCCGCAATTGTTTTATTATCAAAACCATCGAAATAGAAGTAAGACAATAACTTGGCACAGGTTTCATCCATTTCCTTGACCATTTGTACAATAATGTGGTTGTCTAACTGCAAATTCATCGGTTCACTTTTTTCTTTGATTTGGTCTGATTCATCGACGTACTTGAACTTAGTTTGTTTCTTTAATTCTTTAAACCATTGGTTCTTGGCAATAGCCATAATATAAGTGCTGAGCTTAGATTGTAGTATGAAGTCAGTTTTGAGTACATTTCTCCAAACAGCAATGACGCTCTCTTGCAGAATGTCATCTACCATCCCCTCATCTCCACTGTTTTTTAATACAAAATTTCTAATCATGGTATAATGGTCTTTGTACAAGTGAACAAGCATTTGCTCGTCGCCTTGTTTAATTCTTTCAATAACCTTATGGTCTGATAAGCGCTTAAGACCCAACATTTAGTAGATAGTTAATATTAATTAATCGAGAAAGGTAAATGAAGAGTAAAAAAAAGTATGAATGAGCCGTTAGGTTCATAGGAATTTTATAGATTTCTGCTTTCAAATTTAATCAAAAAATAGCGTTGATAAAGATTTGACTGACAAGACAGTCTATTTTATAGTTCGGTACAAGATTTGATTAACATATAAAAAAACAGATAATAAGATGAAAAAAGTATTTGGAGTATTAGCAATTGCAGTAATTGGTGGTTTGGTGGCATTAGGGATTAACTCTTTGGTTAATAGAGCCTCAGATCCGCAAACTTTTCAGGAATATCAGAATGCTAAGTTTACAAAAGCTGACAAACTTTCAGATGTACCATCGACAGATTTTGTTTCAGTGGCGGAGTTGTCTACACCAGCGGTAGTTCATATTAAAACTACCATGAGAGCCCAGACAAGCAACCAACCACAATTTTTTGACCCATTTGGTTTCTTTGACAATCCAATGATTCCTCAAGGTCCACAGCAGGCAACAGGTTCAGGTGTGATTATTACGTCCGATGGCTATATAGCTACTAATAATCATGTTGTTGAAAATGCAACTAAAATAGAAGTGGTTTTAGATGACAAGAGAACGTATATAGCTGAATTAGTTGGTCGCGACCCAGAAACGGATTTAGCTCTACTTAAAATTGAGGAAAAGAAATTGAGTTTCTTGAAATTTGGAAATAGCGATGATCTTAAAGTTGGGGAATGGGTAGTAGCAGTAGGAAATCCATTTAATTTAACTTCAACAGTAACGGCAGGTATAGTAAGTGCTAAAGGTAGAAACATCAACTTATTGCGCCAAAAGGGAGGTGAATATGCTATAGAGAACTTCATACAAACAGATGCTGCCGTTAATCCAGGAAATAGTGGAGGTGCTCTTGTTAATACTAGCGGAGAGCTCATAGGTATTAATACAGCAATAGCCTCAAGTACAGGTTCTTATACAGGATATTCCTTTGCTATACCTATTAATTTAGCAACCAAAATTTTGGATGACTTATTGAAGTATGGAGAAGTTAAAAGAGCATTACTAGGAGTAAGGATTCAAGATATTACTCAGGAATTAGCTGATGAAAAAGGTTTGAAAGAACTTAAAGGTGTTTATATACCTGAAGTAATGGATGATGGCGCCGGAAAGAAGGGAGGCATGAAAGATGGAGATGTTGTGTTAAGTATTAATGATATTGAGGTGAATAAGTCTTCAGAATTGCAAGAACAGATAAGTAAATACTATCCTGGAGATAAGGTTAAGATAAAAGTCTTGAGAGACGGTAAAGCAAAAACACTGGATGTGACTTTACTTTCACGTGAAGGAAAGAAAGAAATCACTGTGACCGCAAACAGAGATGAAAAGAAGGTAGAAGGAGCTGATATCGAGAATATTACCAGAGATGAAAAGCTTAAGCTAAACATCAGAAATGGAGTACGAATTTCGAAGTTGGCGAAGGGCGCTTTCAGTGAGGCTGGCATTCCAGAAGGCTTTATTATTACTGCCATCGATAAAGCACCTATGTTTACTACTCAGGATGTAGTTAAGACTCTTGAGAACAAAAAAGGAGCGGTATTGATAGAAGGGGTGACTAAGAATGGAGTACGCGAAGCTTATGCTCTTAAATTGGATAAGTAAGTATTAAAAAAAAAGATAAGCCCCTTCATGCAAATGGAGGGGTTTTTTATGCCAGATTTTTAAAGTCGCTTCCAGTAGGAGCCTGAAATACTTCTAAGTGAAATTGGGGTATTATCGCCAGTAGGTGATCAAAGATGTCAGCCATTATACTTTCGTATTTCTCCCATTCTTTTTCTTTGCTAAAAGCGTAAATCTCTATTGGTATCCCTTGAGTTGTTACTTCTAGTTGGCGGACCATGCAGGTAAGATCCATATTCAAGTTGGGATTTTCATGCAGGTATAATTCTACATATTTTCTAAAAACACCGATATTGGTAAGGCTTTTGCCATTTATCTGGTGGCTGTCTTCTATACCTAGGCTTTTGTTGTAGTCTGCCAGTTCTTTTTCCATTTTTAAGATATAATCCTTCAACAGACGCATACCTTTAAAATGAGAAAGCAGTTTTTCATCGCAGAACTGTATGCTACCAGTCTTAATTTTTAGGGCCCTTTTTATTCTTCTTCCATCAGATTCTTGCATTCCACGCCAATTCTTGAATGAATCAGAAATGAGTGCATAGGTTGGGATGGTAGTTATGGTAAGATCAAAATTTTGAACTTTAATAGTTGCTAGATTTATTTCAATCACAGTGCCATCTGCACCGTATTTTTCCATAGTTATCCAATCGCCTATTCTAACCATATCATTGGTTGCGAGTTGAATACTACCTATAAACCCTAGGATAGAGTCTTTGAAAATTAATAGAACGATAGCTGACATTGCACCCATTGCTGTGAGAAAGAACATGGGGGTTTTGCCTGTAATTAATGAGAATATGGTAATAGCAAAGAAGATATAAACCATAAATCGCATTACTTGCGCATAGCTTTTGATGGGTTTATCGCTATAGCTCTCAGTGTCACTCAAAATGCTGTATAGTGCATTAATAAATGCAATTAGTATTCGCATAACAGCTAGCGCGATGAGCACTTCAAATGCAATAGTTATAGCTGGAATACTGGTTTGATAGTCCATCATTACAGCATCCACCGAATATCTAAAAATAAAGAGAGGGATAAGCAAAACGAGACGCTTGAAGAAATGCGCTTCAACCAGTTTATCGTCCCATTGACTTTTTGTTTTAGCTGCAATTTTATGCACGCGGCCAAGTAGTATTTGTCGCACCGACCAGTATACAAGTCCACAGATTAATAGTAATGCAAGGGCGTGAATCAAGACGGCAAGCACATCTAGATCCATAAACTCTATTTCGTAGTTCTTTAATCGTTCTTTAATGTACTTTTTCACTGCAAGCGATTGAATTAGGCGGCAAAGTAAAGGAGAATTTAGCTCTTAATGGGGATTAAAAGTTAAAACCATTCCAAGTCTCAAATTTCCAGAGTTCGACAATTTGTTGGATATGTAGATCAAATGGTGCGTACATACTGTTTGTTGAGACCAGTGTAAGAGACTGCTTTTCTTTGATGTGGTTGTATACTCGTTTAAACATTATTCCTTCATCTTTAGTGACAATAATGTATGACTCTCCATTTTTGATGTCGTTCCAGTCTTGTATGTAGGAGGCTGTTACCCAAGAGCCTTCTTCTATAGGAGGCATAGAATCTCCTTTTATTTGAAAGCACCTATATGTTTTTTGCTTATTCAAGAATGGGAGATTGAATTTTGGTAGTGATGAAATGAATTCTGGATCTGCATAGCTACCTGCGTATCCTGCTTGGGCTTTCATTGGAACAATTTCTATGTTTTCTCTGTCATCTGTGTCTACACTAACGGTGAGCAGTCTGAGTTTTCTTCCACTAATATCAGCTTCACTGCCCTTTAGTATTTGTGATAATTTGTATTGCGAGAGTTTAGATAAATCATGTCTTACAAGCCCATCTAGGGTGACATTAAAATAGTCTGCAATAGCAATTTGTATCTCAAAAGGAGGTTGCACTCCGCGTTCATAACTATTGAGCTTAGATCTTGTCAGGTCTAAGATGTCTGCCAAGTCTTGCTGTGATTGCTGCTTTTGTGTTCTGAGGAGTTTTATGTTCGATGAAAAATGCATGAATTTATTTTTTTCTTAGCACAAATATACAAAATGATTATATTATTACCCGATTAGTAGATAAAATAATTATCAAAAGAGAATGACACAACAACGCAGCATAGTTCATATGGATTTGGATACTTTTTACGTATCCGTTGAGCGCCTGTTAGACAGCAGACTAAATAACAAACCTATATTACTTGGAGGTACAGGAGATAGGGGGGTAGTTGCTTCATGCAGTTATGAAGCTCGAACATTTGGTGTGCACTCTGGGATGTCTATGAAGATGGCTAGAGAGCTTTGTCCTCAGGGAATTGTTATACGCGGTGAAGCCGGGGTGTACAGCAAATATTCTAAGTTGATTACTGAAATTTTACGCGAAGAAGTGCCCGTGCTGGAGAAGTCGAGTATAGATGAGTTCTATCTCGACCTCACTGGCATGGATCGCTTTTTTGGTTGTTATAAGCTAGCGGGTTTTTTAAGGCAACGCATTATTAAAGAAACGGGTTTGCCAATATCTTTTGGGATGTCTATAAACAAAACAGTATCTAAGGTAGCTACAGGAGAGGCCAAGCCAAACAATCAGATAAATATAGATTACGGCTTGGAGAAAACATTCTTAGCTCCTCTGCCAGTTGGGAAAATACCGATGATAGGCAAGAAGACTTCCTTTTTGCTCAACAGAATGGGGGTTCAGCGTATTAAGACGCTTCAGGATATGCCTATAGAGCTTATGGAAAAGGCGTTTGGCAAGAATGGTGAAATGATTTGGCGTAAGGCAAATGGGATAGATAATAGTCCGGTGATTCCATTTCACGAAAAGAAATCCATCAGTACTGAGCGCACTTTTGAGAAAGACACTATAGATATCCATAAGTTAAAGTGTATGGTCATTGCAATGGTAGAGCAGTTGGCTTTTGAATTGAGAAGGGGTCATAAGGTTACTTCATGTATTAGTGTCAAGATTCGATATTCAGATTTTCAGACTTTGAGCAAGCAAAAGAAGATTAGCTATACCGCTTGTGATCACATACTCATAGAGCACGCTAAGGAATTGTTTAATGCCCTTTACAATAGAAGGGTCAGGATTCGATTAATAGGTGTGCGTTTGAGTGATTTAGCGGGAGGGGGGCATCAAATTGACTTATTTCAAGACAACGACAAAGTACTTAACTTATATCAGGCGATGGATAATATTAAGAATCGCTATGGGCAAAATGCAGTTAGAAGAAGTATGGCAATGCAGATAAAAGGCTTAGGAAGGGGTAATCCATTCAATGGAGAGCCCAATGCTGTTCCGGCGCATAGGAGACAGTAGAGTGAGTAGAGAAGAGAGAATAGATAATAGATAAGAGAGAATAGAGAAAAGAGAAAAGAGAAAAGAGAATAAGGCAATGACGCAATAACGCAATGAAGTTCCAAGCTACTTAGTCGCGGGTAATAACTATCGTCCCTTCGTCCCATATGAACAATAACAAAATGATTCAGAAATCGAAAAATTAAATAACCCCCTTTGTATCTAAATACACATACATATTACAGCTTTAAGTACGGAGTAATGAGTCCGAAAGAACTTATAGATGAGGCTTTGAGGCACCAATGTAGACTCTTGGCCTTAACGGACATAAATAGCACTTCGGGTTGTTTATACTATGCGCGATATGCTCAGCAGATTGGAGTGAACGTGGTGCTCGGGGTCGACTTTAGATCTCAAGGCAAGCAATTATTTATCGCGATAGCTAAAAACAATAAAGGCTTTGAAGCTATTAACAGTCTTCTAAGTGATGTGCAAGCATCAAAACAAAAACTACCAGAAGAGGCACCAGAATGGTCTGATGTCTTTGTAGTATACCCCTTGCATAGGTGTCCAGATAGGTCTTTAGCAGAAAACGAGTACGTCGGAATCAGTTCAGATCAGCACTTGCTGTTTAAGCTAAAGTACAGCTCAAAGATTCCCAGCTCTAAATGCCTAGCCCTTAATACCGTTACTTTTAGAAATAAGCGAGATTATAACGCACATAGATTATTGAGGGCTATCGACCAAAATACTCTATTAAGCAAACTCAGTACGGAGGATCAAGGCGCAACACATCAAAGCTTCTACCTAGCTGAAGAACTCAGTATACTTTATAAGGGTGCCGAATATTTACTTGACAACAGCGCTAGATTGCTCACGCAATGCAGTTTGAGCTTTCATTTCAATGATCCTTTACACACTCAAAACAAAAAGAACTTCACTCAGAGTGCAGTACTTGATTATCACCTGTTGAGAACGCTAGCTGAAGACGGTTTGCTCTATAGGTTTGGAAGAAAGGTAAGTGTTGAGGTTAGAGAACGCATGGAAAAAGAATTAAAAGTTATACGAGAATGTAATTTCGTTCCCTATTTCCTTATTAACCACTCCATCGTAAACTATGCTCGACAAAATAATTATTTCTATGTCGGACGGGGTAGTGGGGCCAATAGCTTGGTGGCTTATTTGCTAAAGATTACCAATGTAGACCCTATAGAACTCGATTTATACTTTGAGCGCTTTATCAATCCATCGAGAAAGTCGCCTCCAGATTTTGATATTGATTTTTCTTGGAAAGATAGAAACGATGTTACAAACTTCATCTTTAAGACATTTCCAAACACAGCTCTGCTCGGGGCCTTTGTGACTTTTCAGCAGCGCTCTGTAATTAGGGAGTTGGGAAAGGTTTTGGGTATACCCGCCGATGAAATTAAAAGTATTCAACGAGCCAATAATCACAGCAGCTTAGACCATGTGGCAAAGCTTTGCCTCTCGTACAGCCACTATATTCACGGATTGCCAAACTATCTCAGTATTCATTCCAGTGGCATAGTGATAACAGAAAAGCCGATACAATACTTCTCGGCCACTACTATGCCGCCCAAAGGTTTTCCAACAACCCACTTTGATATGCATATTGCGGAAGATGCTGGAATCTATAAGTATGACATACTTGGGCAAAGAGGACTGGGTAAGATTAAAGATGCGCTTTCAATTATAGAGTATAATCAACCCAATGCGCCAGATATAGATATAGACGATGTTAAGACCTTCAAACAAGATGAAAAAGTTAAAGATTTGTTGAGAAGGGGAGATGCCATAGGCTGTTTTTATGTTGAGAGTCCAGCTATGCGAGCACTAATGCGAAAGCTAGAAGTAGATGATTATAAAGGTCTAGTCGCGGCAAGTTCAATCATTAGACCTGGGGTTTCGCAAAGCGGTATGATGCAAGAGTTTATTAAGCGACATCGGGACCCAAAGCTCAGAGCTTCTATTCACCCAGTATTGGGGGAAATACTCCACGATACTTATGGGGTAATGGTGTATCAAGAGGATGTACTCAAAGTGGCTCATTTCTTTGCTGGATTGAGTCTAGAAGAATCTGATAAGTTGAGGCGGGGTATGAGCTGGAAGTTTAGAGAACGACCAGAGTTTAAAGAAGTTCAACAGAAGTTTTATGCCAATTGCGACGAAAAGGGATACGACAGAAAGTTAACTACGGAGATATGGCGACAGATAGAAAGTTTTGCCAATTATGCATTTGCCAAAGGTCATTCCGCGAGTTATGCCGTTGAAAGCTACCAAAGTCT
The DNA here is from genome assembly GCA_965368435.1 of uncultured bacterium. GTDB lineage: Bacteria > Bacteroidota > Bacteroidia > NS11-12g > UBA9320 > JAHEKB01. The sequence continues at coordinate 8,477 of CBDUMX010000009.1, read as the reverse complement.
TTTTCTTAAGGCATACTATCCTTTGGAGTATATGGTGGCAACGGTGAATAACTTTGGAGGGTTTTACAGCACTGAGCATTATCTGCAAGAAGCGAGATTGAAAGGAGGAATTATTGAGGCGCCCTGCGTGAACAATTCTGTGAATATTACTACTATTCAATCGAATCGCATACTGTTGGGCTTTCAGCATGTAAAGAGCCTAGAGTCGAGCACCGTAAAAGCTATCCTAATTGAACGTCAACAAGCTGGTCCCTTTTTAAGTTTTGAGGATTTTGTTCAGCGGGTAGCTGTGAGTCTAGAAATGGCAACTATACTGATTAGGGTAAGCGCATTTAGATTTACAGGCAAAACCAAAGGCGAACTTTTGTGGGAAGCACATTTTCTTTTGGGAGATAAAAAAGTGAGCAATCCCAATCCGCAATTATTCAAAGAAAAATCTAGTCGAAAGATTAGTATTCCTCAGTTGGAAGTAGTGGAATATGAAGATTCGTATGATGATATTGAGTATTTGGGGTTTCCGCTCTCATCTCCATTTGAGTTGATAGATGAGACTTCATTTGCTGATAGTATAATGTATGATCAGTTCGCAGAGCATATAGGTAAACGCGTAAAATTAGTGGGGTACTTGGTCCACATTAAGCGAACAAAAACGAAGGGAAAAACGGAGCAGGAGATGAGTTTTGGTACTTTTATGGATAGGAATGGACAGTTTCTGGATTCGGTACACTTTCCCAATAGTTTAAGGCAGTATAGGTTCAAGGGTAAGGGTTGTTATCTTTTGATGGGTAAGGTAACATCTGACTATGGACACCTGAGTTTAGAAACTGACTATATGGAGAAATTGCCCTATTCTAAATTGACCGAAGTGCCTAGGTAAAGCGCTATACAAAATGAATGATATTGGGGGCGGGGGCAAGCCCCCCTCCCCAGTGACCAATATAGGTTTCAAACAAATATGTCACAAATCGCATTGATGCAAAGAGTGTTAAAATTTTACCATCGCAACGCAGCTAGAAATATAAAGGCAATGCAGTCTAAGAATTCCACTCTTTTTCATAAAAATCAAAGTGAACCTACATCTAAATACACAGATAAAAATAAATCACTACCCATAACTTATAATTCAAGTCTAAAAAGGGTACTTTTGCTTTTTATTCAATTTTAGGAGGAATACAGACGAAATAATGGGATTATTTAGTTTTTTGACGCAAGAATTAGCCATAGATTTAGGAACAGCTAATACGTTAATAATACACAAAGATAAATTGGTGGTAGATGAACCTTCCATCATTGCAATTAATAGAACAACCAAAGAGGTGATTGCTATTGGTAGCGAAGCACAAAAAATGCATGGTAAAACGCATGAGGAAATCAAAACCATTAAACCACTTAAAGACGGTGTAATAGCAGATTTCCAAGCTGCGGAACACATGATAAGAGGTTTTATTAAACTCATCAATGCAAAAAAGAAGTGGGGCAACCCTCAATTGCGTATGGTGATTTGTATTCCTAGTGGTATTACCGAAGTAGAGAAAAGAGCAGTAAAAGAGTCTGCAGAACGCGCCGGCGGTAAAGAAGTGTATATGATTCCTGAACCTATGGCAGCAGCAATAGGAATTGGAATTGATGTTGCTGAGCCAATGGGTAATATGATTATTGATATCGGAGGTGGTACAACTGAAATTGCTGTAATAGCTTTAGCAGGTATAGTATCCGATGAGTCTATCCGTGTTGCTGGTAACGAGTTTACTGAAGATATCATAGAATACATGAGAAGACAACACAACCTCATGATTGGAGAGCGAACAGCAGAAATGATAAAGACAGAAGTTGGAGCGGCATTGCCTGAATTGGAAAATCCACCTGACGACTACGCTGTTAATGGACGAGATTTAATGACTGGAATTCCAAAACAAATCATGGTTTCATACTCTGAAATTGCATTAGCTCTTGATAAATCAATTTCTAAAATTGAAGAGGCAGTGTTAAAAGCCTTAGAGCTAACTCCTCCAGAATTATCAGCTGATATTTATCAAACCGGATTGTATCTCACTGGTGGTGGGGCGTTACTACGCGGTTTAGATAGAAGAATTTCAAGCAAAACAAAACTACCTGTTTATGTTGCAGAAGATCCATTAAGAGCTGTGGTTAGAGGAACTTCCATTGCGCTTAAAAATCTAAAGAGCTATAAAACAATTTTGCAGTAATTAATAAATGCAACGCCTATTAGCGTTTATAGAAAATAATCTTTACTTCATTCTCTTTCTGGTATTACAGGCAGTGTGTGCAGCCCTGCTTTTTAAATTGAATCCGTATCAACAGTCTGTAATCTCAAATTCTGCTACAAATGTTACTGCTAGAGTAAACAATTTTAGTACGAGTGTAAAAAACTACTTTGGCCTTAATCAGCAAAACATACTCTTGCAGAACCACTTTATCGACAGCTTAAACGATGCTTCCCCATTCATGACCATGCATTATATGGCTGACACTTTTGCAATATCAGACAGCCTTGGTGCCCGTCTATTTGATATGGTTCCGGCTCAGGTAGTCTACAATTCAGTCAACCGAGCAGATAATGTTATAGTAATAAATAAAGGATCAAAAGATAATTTGATTAAAGGTTCTGGGGTAATATCTGCTCAGGGAATAGTTGGTGTTGTAACCGCTGTAGGTGAGAATTTTAGCACGGTGATGTCAGTGCTGAATACTAATTTTAGAGTAATACCGCAGATAAATGGGCAAGAATTTTACACTGATGTAATCTGGAATAATCAAGATCCATATACCCTAAGTATTAAGAAAATTAACCGGCTTGAGAATGTTAAAGAAGGTGACCTTGTAAGTACTGGTAAGTCGTCTTTGATTTTCCCTCCGGGTATACCCATTGGCTATGTAAAGTCAGTTGAAACAATTAGCGGAAGCCAATACTTTAATACTCAAATTGTTACCGCAACAAATTTTCGAGACTTGCACTATGTTTTTGTAATCAAGAATAACTATGCAGAAGAAATAAATGAATTACTTGAGGATGAATAAGGTTTTAGCAGCCATATTGTTATTTCTTTTGCAGATTGTGATTTTTAATCACTTGGACTTCAGCAGGTTCTTATATCCTCAAATCTTTATTTTAATTCTGATTTCTTTACCGCCTTATTTGAACAGAAGCTGGCAAGTGTTGATTGCTTTTCTAGTAGGTATTATTGCTGATTTCTTTGTGTCTACACCTGGTTTGCACGCTTCCGCATGTCTGCTGCTAATCATGTTTCGCATGTTCATGTTTAGAAGGTATGATTTAGACGAGATTATTGCCAATAAAGCAAGCATAAACATACACTCCATGGCAATGGACAAGTATATTTATATTTCCTTAAGCATGGTTCTGGTTTACCATGTTTACGCCTTCGCATTGGAATCTGTCGGAGCAATTGACTTTTTAAACTATACGATTACAACTTTACTGAGTTCTGTAGTATCTTTTCTGATAATTTTGTTAATACAATTTCTATTCTACAGACGCTTAGGTGTACAGTAAAAGATCATACATTATATATTTTGCCGTAGTCCTTATTGCTGCAGTCTACATTATTAGATTGCTTCAACTGCAGGTGTACGACGATAAATACGCGCGAATAGCGGAGAAAATCTCTTTGCGCAAACAAACTATTTACCCTCAAAGAGGACTAATATTCGATAGGAATAAGCAGTTAATAGTATATAATGAGCCTGTACGAGACTTGATGGTATCTGTTCCATTCAAACTCAGTGATATAGACACCGCACTATTTTGTAGTTTATTAGATATCGATAAAGAGAATTTTTTAATGAGACTTGAGAGGGCTCAGAAAAAAGCGTATCAACGAAAAGCAGTCTTTATGAAAAACGTGAGCAATAAGCATTATGCTAGAATTCACGAAAGACTGTTCGAGTTTAAAGGTTTCTTTTTTGAAATCAGACAGGATAGAAATTATAAGTATGTAAGCTCTGCACATGTACTGGGTTTTCTAGGAGAGGTTTCAAAATCTGAATTGGAACAACAAACGGAAAAGTATTATGAACAGGGTGATTTTATTGGAAAGAAAGGAGTAGAAAAGTTCTATGAAAACTATCTGCGAGGAGTTAAAGGTGAGCGCTACTTTTACGTCGACAAGCTCGGAAACAATAAGGGAACTTATAAAGACGGAACGTTGGATGTTGAGCCTATTGATGGTCAAGATCTCATACTGACTCTTGATATTAGATTACAGGAGTACGGAGAGCAATTGTTAAAGAACAAAATGGGAAGTATGGTTGCCATTGAGCCTAAAACAGGTGAAATACTAGCATTAATATCTAGCCCCTTTTACAACCCTAAAGATTTTAACATACAGAATAGAGGTAACCATTATGGCAAAGCGTCGATGGATCCAACCAAACCACTTTTTAATAGAGCTGTTTCGGCGCCATATCCACCAGGTTCTACATTTAAACCCTTAATGGCTTTGGTGGCATTGCAAGATGGCGCCATAAACAAACAAACGCATTTTCATTGCGGCGGCGGGTATAGATTGGGATCTAGATTTATTCATTGTCATCCACATACGCCCTCAACAAGCATTCAGCGTTCTATTGCTTCATCATGCAATACCTTTTATTGTAATGCTTTTAAAAAGATGATGCAAGACGATAAGTACGCAAATACAGAAGAAGCGTATAACAGTTGGAGATCATATTTGGAGAGTTTTGGTATAGGTCATAAATTAGGAATTGATGTTTCTGGGGAATATGGAGGCTGGCTTAAGGAGTCGAGTTATTACAATAAAATTTACGGGAAAGGCAGCTGGAAATATGCTACTATAATATCTCTATCGTTTGGACAAGGAGAGCTGGGTTTAACACCCATGCAAATGGCCAATTTAGCAGCAACTATTGGAAACAGGGGCCATTATTACACTCCACATGTAGTTAAAAGTATTAGCGGCATAGACACTATTCCTTCAGTTTATACAACTTTGAATCATTCAAAAGTGAATCCATCTAATTTCGATATTGTTATTGAGGGAATGCATATGGTTACCTTATCTGGTACTGGAGCTTCAGTTGCAATTCCAGGTATAGAAATAGCAGGTAAAACAGGAACTGTTCAAAACCCACATGGGAAAAACCATTCAGCATACATGGCTTTTGCCCCTTATGACAATCCTCAAATTGCTATCGCTGTAGTAGTTGAAGAATCTGGATATGGGGCTACTTGGGCTGCACCTATGGCCCATTTAATGATAGAGAAATATTTATTACCCGACAGTACTACCAAGATACCTTGGATAGAAGAACGGATATTGAATAGTGATTTAATCCCTGTTAAATACAAGAATTTTGGAGAATAAAACACGAATAGATTGGATATCCTTTATGCTGTATTTGTTTATAGCATGTATTGGCATAGCCAGTGTGTACTCGGCAACTTCAGAACAGGGGACTTTTACATTACTAGAGGGCAGAAGCGGTAAGCAGATCATGTGGTTCGGTGTTTCCTTTTTTTTAGCAATTATTATTTTTCTTCTGAATGCCAACTTCTATGAGGTTTTTTCATGGTATATCTATGCTGCTTTGATGCTGTTATTGGTCGCTGTTTTGCTCTTCGGAGCTGAAATTGCAGGATCAAAGTCTTGGTTAAAAATAGGCTCTTTTAGTATTCAGCCTGCGGAATTTGCCAAATACGGAACGGCCTTTGCATTAGCTGCATTCCTGAGCAACATTGATGTTAGTCTCAAAAACAGAAAACATTTAATTTTAGCTGGTGCCATAATTTTTATACCTGTTGCACTCATTATTTTGCAGGGGGATGCGGGATCTGCATTAGTATTTACCAGTTTTATATTGGTGCTTTATAGAGAAGGTTTAACGCCTGCATTTTTGATTATTGGATTAAGTGCCATTCTGATTTTTGTATTGACTATGATGATAGGAATACTTTGGCTTTCAGTTGCCGTAATTGTGTTGTTAGGTATATTTTTGGCTTTCACATTTACAAATAGAAAAACGATTATTCCAGCCATTGTAATTGCTGCTATTTGTGTGTTTTTCAGCTTTAGTGTTAATTTTATTTTTACTAGTATTCTTCAAGATCATCAGCAAAAAAGAATACTTGTTACTCTAAACATGCTAGAAGATCCGCAAGGTGCGGGATACAATGTTAATCAGGCTAAGATTGCTATTGGTTCAGGCGGGTTTTATGGTAAAGGGTTTTTAAATGGTTCACATACTAAAGGCGACTTTATTCCTGAGCAGACAACAGATTTCATTTTTTGCACTATAGGCGAAGAAGGGGGATGGTTTTGGAGCTCTATAACCATATCACTTTTTGCTTTACTAATTCTGCGGTTGTATTGGTTAGCACGTCGAGCTAAGAAAAAATACAAGCGTGTTTTTATATTTTCGGTAGCCTCTATTTTATTCTTTCATTTAACAATTAATGTTGGTATGACCATAGGGTTAATGCCGGTTATAGGTATTCCTTTACCACTAATAAGTTATGGCGGGTCATCCATACTCGCTTTTAGTTTACTGATTTTTACCGCCCTCAAATTCGACGCAAGTAGGGGTGAAGATTTACAATCTGTTTTTTCATGATACAAATACATCAACTTACATATAATCCTTTTGCGGAAAACACCTATTTACTAGAGAATGATGAAAACGAGGTATTGGTAATTGATCCAGGTATGTATATGCCTCAAGAAAACGCAAGATTTTCTGAGTACTTGCAGCATCGCAAGCTTACTCCAATCCGGCTATTACTAACACATGCACATCTAGATCATGTCTTTGGACTGAACTGGATGAAAGAACAATATGATTTAATTCCGGAGCTACATATCAAGGAAAAGCCGATATATGAGAGTGCAATGCAAGTTGCTAAACAGTACGGTCTGTCTATGAAGAACTTACCAAAGCCAGAATACTCGTTGAAAGAAGGTAGTCTTATAGAATTTGGAGAGGCGGAAATACGACTGGCACTTACACCCGGACATTCACCTGGCAGCATTAGTTTTATTTGTGAAAAGCAAAAGTTTGTAATAGGGGGCGATGTGCTTTTTCAGGGTAGTATTGGTAGAACTGATCTGCCTGGAGGAGATCATGACACATTGATACAATCCATCAAATCTATCTTGTTAAAATTAGACGATGATGTGTTGGTTTATAGCGGACATGGTCCGATGACAACCATAGGGCAAGAAAGAGTGAGTAATCCTTTTTTAACTATGGATTAATTGTTCTGATTGCTGAACGCTTGAATGTCGAATAGCAATGAGAATCTAATGGTGTTTTGTAGAGGATGGCGTCGAGTAAATGGCTGCAGATAAGCAGCATCAATCTGGAATACTTGGTATTTCAATCCAGCACCAAATGTGATATATTCTCTAGCTCCTTTTGTTTCTGCTTCGTGGAAATATCCAGCTCTTAATGCAAATTGACCATCATACCAATATTCCATTCCTACAGAAATGGTAAACTCATTCAGTTCTTCTCTGAAACCTCCTGGTGCATCACCCCAAGATTTTAGCATGCCTACAAGAGTTGGGTCTGTGCTAAGTTTTCTACCTGTAATGTTACCTAGGCTATCATAAGTGTACTCAGGAGTTGGAACTTGGAGTTTGTTAAAGTCTATACCAAATCCAATACTGTTGTGTTCGTCGATATCAGTTTCCCAAAATGTTCCTATTCTAAAGTTTGCTGGGATAAAATCTCTTTCAGCATTTGTTGTATAAGAAATCTTGTTTCCAATATTGCTTATGTTAGCTCCGATGTTATAACTCCATCTTCTACCGCCAATATCAGTTTTGTTTTGATAGAACGCAGAAATATCGCCTGCACCTGCTATACCGGCTTTGATTTCTTGTCCAGATACACCAACTTGACCTCTTGCAAGATCGGAGAATAGAAATCTTAGAGCTATACCCAATGAGAAATGATCTGATAATTGAGTTGCATAACTACCGTCGATGGCAAATTCTTTTGGTTCATAATTACCAAGAGGGTTTCCCAATTCATCTGTGAATTGAATATCTCCCAAAGTGAAGTATCTCAATGAACCACCAATTACGCTTCTTCCATTGTCGCCAATTTTTGAGTATCCGCTTAAGTAGTAAAACCACACATCTGGCACAAGAGTTCTAAGCCAAGGAGCCGCTGAAAGCGACAAGCCTGCTTGTTCTTCTATGAATGCTAGTTTGGCGGGATTCCAATGTATTGAGTTGGCATCTGCAGATGTAGCAACACCGAGATCACCCATTCCCGCAGCTCGAGAATCAGGAGAAATAAGTAAAAATGGAGCAGCTGTTGTGATAACATTTCTCTGTCCCAGTAAATCTTTATTTGTGTTGATGCTTCCTTGAGCGTTAGCCGTAGTATTTAGGAGCAATGCACCTGCAATTGCAAAAATGTATTTTTTCAATGTTTCAGTCTTTGATGGCAAAAGTATCATTTTTTTAATT
>CBDUMX010000008.1:0-22730 GCA_965368435.1 uncultured bacterium | reverse complement strand
GTATGACCTGTCCAATCTAGAAAGATTTGAGTCGCACAAGTAGTAATAGTATATGGACCATAGAGCACACTATCTTGGAATGTAGTTGTAATTTGACAATCACCATTCACGAATGTATCCGTTCCACAATACAGAGTAATCGCCACACTTTTACCTCCTCCTGATGTTGTAGACTTATAAACCTTAAAACTATAATCAGATGTTCCATTTCCGTTATCAGCTATGGTTGTAATTACACTATCTACTAAGCCGCAGTTTTGGGCAAATAAGCAATTGACTAGTAGACATAGGAATACTGTTATACTTAGCTTTTTCATAGTATTTAAATCACAGGGCTGAATGAACTCACAAAATAATTGTCCAAATCGGTTCGAATTTTGAAAGTTCTACTCATATAATCTTTGCCGTATGTTTATCTAGACTTTAAGAAAATGAAAGTGCCTATCAACATTAAACTTCCACCCTTTAAGATCCTCACTGACCAACTAAAATGCCTTACATTTGTTACTGAAATAACAGAAAACTATGAGAACACTATTTACATTAACACTTGCACTATGCATAGGCGTAGTTTACGGCCAAATAAACACGCCTCAACCTAGCCCTTTGGCTAAAGTGGAACAAAAGGTTGGTCTAACAGACTGCTCAATTGAATATTCTAGACCAAGTATGAAAGGTAGAACAATCTTTGGAGACCTAGTACCATTCGATGAGATGTGGAGAACAGGAGCCAATGCATCAACCAAATTAACATTTTCAGATGATGTTAAAATTGCTGGAAAAGATGTGCCTGCAGGCACTTATGCCTTATACACTATCCCGTCTCAAACAGAATGGACAATTATCCTGCATAAAAACCTTAGCTATTGGGGTACTGGAGGAACAAGTTATAAAGCTGAGGAGGATTTAATTCGTTTCAAAGTGAAAGCGAATAATTCTTATGGAGTAAAAATAGAAAGCTTGACATTCAACTTTGCCAATATCAGTAGTGAAGGTTGCGATATCGAATTGCTATGGGAAAACACCCAAGTAAAGTTCAATGTAAAAGTGAGCTATGACGAAGCCGTAATGAAACAAATTGAAGAAGCAATGACGGTTTCATCCTCTACTTATTTTGCCGCTGCACGTTATTATTTAGAAAATGACAAGGACATTAATCAGGCATTAGAATGGATTGATAAAGCTTTGGTAGACAATGAAAAGTTCTGGATATTGAGACAAAAATCACTCATCCTTGCTAAAATGGGCAACTATTCAGAAGCTATTGTAGTGGCGAAGAGATCTAAAGAACTCGCGTTAGAAGCTAAAAACGACAATTATGTTAAAATGAACGACGCCTCAATTGAAGAGTGGGAAAAGATGTAATTTATAAAAATGTTTAAACAAAAACCCACTTGAGAATTTCAAGTGGGTTTTTTTATGTCTAAGAGATTCTGCACTAGAACATTATTCCAAAGGAGATACCTCCTCTTACAATAGGAAGAGTATAGTTTTCAATATCAGCCCATGCTGATGTGGCATTGGCATCATAGGTCATATTATCAATTGCTTTTCCAATAAAAATAATATCAACCTGTTCTATCGCATCCATTTCTGCTTTAATGTCCTGAAAATCCTGTGCATCCAAATTTGGATCATTGGTTTCTGCATGAGCACTTCCCACTCCCAATCCTAATCCAGCAAATAGGTCCAACACAAATATTTTACCCAGTGGAATCTGAGTTCCTATTACTAATCCACCACCAACTCCGTTTGCAGTTCCGTCGGCATTAGCATTAATAGTTCCTCCGTTTTTCTCATAGTCATAAGGAATCTGAAAGCTGTAATTATAGTATCTGGCAAATACTTCCAAATAAAAACCAGTCATAGCGCCATTGCTATACATTCTAGCATATGGGTTTAAAAAGAATCCTTCCGGCGTAATTTGGCCAGTGTAAGCAAGGTCTCCATTAGAACTGGTGCTACTTGCTGCAGCTTCTAAGGTGTAAGTTTTAGGAATTTTATATCCCCCAAGCATTCCAACGCTGAATTGTTCATTTAATTTAAATTCATAGTTGGCGGTTATGGTGTATAAACCAAGTCCTGTTAAATTCGTTTTGATAATGTTTCTTGGACCAAGGTCAACTTGGGCACTGGCCGATATGCAGAACGCAATGGCACTCAAGATTGAAACTAACTTTTTCATATTATAATAAGGTTTAAAGAATCAAATATAGCATTTTCAGTAGAGTATCTGCTTCATACAGTTTTGTACTTCGGTCTATTGCGACCTAGCTCTTGTTAACTATTACTTTCTTTCTCACGATCTCATCTCCAATTTTAATCTCTACTATATAAAAACCATTGCTTAGATTAGAACAATCTAAAGTAATTGGACTTCCGGCAACTTCTATATCTACATAGCTATGCACCAATTCACCAAAACTATTATAAACATTAATGCTTTTAATAAATCTAGCTCGAACAGAAATTATTAGCTGATAGCTTATTGGGTTAGAAGTAAAAACTTCCATTTGCTTATCATCAATCCCAGAATAGGTTGAACTTACTACAAGTCTTAAGTACACCGGGAGATGATCACTAACTTCATAAAGGGCCTCTAATATCTCTAATGGTACTGCAGTATTTGCTGGAGATTTAATGTCTTTATTAAAATGTGCTCCGTCGTTTCCCACTGCTTCGTAAGACCCTCTGAGGAATTCTACTTGTCTGCTATTATCCAAGATTTCATCACCCACTAAGATGAAATCAAATCTATCATCTAAACCACCAGCACTAAAACAATTATTATTGGTTTCAGAACTTCTTGTACTTTGAGTGTGTATTTCTGAGAAGGTAGAGTTACTGTTCCAAGCTCCAACTTGATCAATGGGGTCGTTAAATCGAATCGAACTGTTGTTAGGGTTCACAAGTAATTGGAATGCTTCTTCCGCAGAAGACCTCATATTAAAATCGCCACAGAGTAGGTAATTTATTGCCCGATAGTGTGCATTGTGGTAGTTCATCAAGGCAGCAGACATTTTCTCCCTTTGCTGCAAATCATCAAGTGAACTCCCCGCTTTATAATGTGCTATATAAACAGCGATAAAGGTAGTATCCCCATCTTGTAAAGCATTAGAATTATTGTGATAAAGTATATGCAAATCTATTTGTCGCACCAATGGAGCTCCATTCAAATCTTTACTAATACTATCTCTAGTATAATATCTCAACTTTGACCTTTTATAGAATAGTGCATTAGCCAAAAAACCACTTCCACTGTACTCTGCCATCTCATACTCATTTGTGAGATTCAGATTTAAATATAAACTATCAAAGCTATTGGGATCTGCTGCGATTTCATTAAATGTAAGTATATCTGCATCTTTATATGCTATAATTTTCGACAGTTTATTTTCCTTATTTTCAGTATTGTTAGTGGTATCATTACACTCATTATAGTGATTTCTATAGTTTAAAATATTGTAATGCATTACGGATATAGTATCTGTATACTGAGCTTGAGCTAAAGCAAAATCAGCTAAAATCAGAATAGAGCAAATGACTAATCTCATCAAAGAATTATTCTTCAAGTATCTTATTAATGAAATGTTCACAGGCTACATTTAAAATGGTATAACACTCTTCAAAAGCAGATTCATCCCCATAATAAGGATCTGGAACTTCCTCCCCTTCTGATAGTGGTTCAAAGTTGCGCATCATGACAATTTTCGACTTAGCATTTGATGGCTGTATGCTCAAAACATTGCGCAGATTGCTCTTATCCATTACAACTATGTAGTCATACACAGTAAAGTCTTTTTGATCAATTTGTTCAGCAATATGCCTCATGGGTAAATTATACTTCTTCGCAATTTGTATAGTTCTTTTATCTGCTCCTTGACCAATGTGATAAGCAGCTGTTCCACAGCTTTTTACTACAAAGAAAGATTCCAAATTCCGCTCCATAATTTTCGACCTAAAAATAGCTTCAGCCATTGGTGAACGGCATATATTACCAAGACAGACGAATAATACTGAGCGTTTTTGCATACCACAAACTTAATTATATGGAAAAATTAAGTTCTAAATATTTGTAATACGTCGATATTGTATAAAATTTGCCGTAACGTAGAAAAATTATGGAATACATTGTTGTTGTACTCGGCATCTTATTACTTTCAGTTTCTGTAGCTGGATGTATAATCCCAGGATTACCTGGACCACCCCTTGCTTTTGGAGGGCTTTTACTAATCTTATTCAATCCAAAAGCTAATGCAGCAATGGCCAGTAGTAATTATATATGGCTGATTATTTTTGGTGTGATAGTAACTATTGTCACCCTATTAGATTATTTCTTACCTATTTGGGGTACCAAAAAATTTGGTGGTACTCAGGCTGGCGTTAGAGGCAGTACTATTGGTTTAGTTATAGGAGTAATTGCTTCTTTCTTCACCTTTGCTTCTTCTATCATTATTGGTCCTTTTGTAGGAGCAGTAGCTGGTGAGCTTATGGCAGGAGAAAGTTCTAATACAGCCTTTAAGTCAGGCATTGGATCTTTTATAGGGTTTGCAGCGAGTATGATTATGAAGATTATCGTAATTCTTTGTATCGCTGGGTACTTTATTTATGTCCTGGTTTAAGCTAAAGTCTTAGCAACTAGTTCAGAAACTGTTTTTCCAATACTCAGCGAAGATGTCGCTGCTGGTGAAGGGGCATTCACAACATGAATAGCCCGTTTCTCTTCAATTATCTTAAAGTCATCTAAAAGCCCTCCGCTTCTATCACATGCTTGCGCTCTTACACCTGCGGGAGCCGCAACTAAGTGTTCCTCTTTGATTTCAGGAATTAAACGCTGAAGCGCTTTGGTAAATGCCTTCTTTGAAAATGATCTATACATTTCGCCCATACCTGTTTTCCAGTATTTCCACATTACTTTTTGAAAACCTGGCCACATGAGGGTCTCAGCAAATTCTTTAAAGTCGAAATCAGTTCTGTGGTATCCTTCACGTTTAAATGCTAAAACTGCATTGGGACCAGCCTCTATGCCTCCACCAATCATTCTAGTAAAATGAACTCCGAGAAATGGGAATGCCGGATCTGGAACTGGATAAATTAGATGTTTAACCAGGTGCTCTGCCTCTTGTGTTAATTCATAATACTCTCCTCTAAATGGAATGATCTTAGTATCTGTTTTTTTCAATTGCATATCTGCAACTTTATCTGAGTATAAGCCTGCACAGTTTACCATGACTTGTGCTTCAACAAAATTCTTATTGGTAATAATCTGTATTTGATCTTTTTGGGTATCAATACTTTTCACCTTAGTGTGCAGTAAAATTTCACCGCCTTTCTCTTCTATGATCTCAACTAATTTCTCACAGACTTGTCTGTAATTGATTATTCCTGTCTGCGGTACTTTAACTCCTTGAATGCCATTTAAATACGGCTCGATTTCATTCAATTCCTCTTTGCTGAGCATTTTCAAATCCTCCAATCCATTCTCTCGTCCTCTATCAAAAAGGGTTCTGAGTCTACCCAACTCCGATTCATCCGTAGCCACAATTACCTTACCACATAAATCGTATGTAATATCGTGCTTTTGGCAAAAATCCAGTAGCATATGATATCCATTTATGCAATTTTGAGCCTTTAAGCTTCCTGGCTTATAGTATATCCCAGAATGTATAACTCCACTGTTATTACCAGTTTGGTGTTTGGCTATTCTATCTTCTTTTTCAATAACCACAACCTTTTTATCTGGGTGATTCTGTACTAAGTGATATGCTGTTGCTAAACCAACGATACCACCACCTATTACCGCTACATCTGTTTTCATTCGCAGCGAAATTACATCTAGATAACAAACATTTTACTTCTAGGGCTATTTTTGTATTAACAATGCACAGAATTGAGGAATTACTAGAAGATCGGATTTTATTTCTAGATGGGGCCATGGGCACCATGATACAGAGATATAAGCTCAGCGAAGAGCAATACAGAGGTGATCGCTTTAAAGACTTCGAACACAACCTCAAAGGCAACAACGACTTATTGTCTATAACACAACCGCAAATCATTGAAACTATACATAGAGAGTTTTGCGAAGCAGGAGCTGATATTATTGAAACCAATACCTTTAATAGTACAGCTGTATCTATGGCAGATTATCATATGGAATTCCTTGTTGATGAACTCAATATTGCTTCTGCTAAGATTGCTAAGAAAGTTGCGGATGAATTCACCGCCAAAAATCCAGATAAGCCAAGATTCGTTGCAGGTTCTATTGGTCCCACAAATAAAGCTGGATCCCTCTCCCCAGATGTAAACAAGCCGGGTTTCAGAAGCATTTATTTTGACGAACTTGTAACGATATACAAGCAACAAGCAGCAGCCCTGATTAAAGGAGGAGTTGATATACTATTGATAGAAACGGTATTTGACACTCTCAATTGTAAGGCAGCAATCTTTGCTATACTTGAACTGAAGGATGAATTGAATATTGATATCCCTATAATGATTTCGGGAACTATCACTGATGCTAGTGGCAGAACCTTGAGTGGTCAAACTGTTGAAGCATTTTGGTACTCTGTAAGCCACGCCAATCCCATTTCAGTGGGCTTAAACTGTGCTCTTGGCGCCAAGCAAATGCGCCCATTCCTAAAAGACCTGAGTGACAAAGCTTGGTGTAGAGTGTCTGCCCATCCAAATGCAGGTTTACCCAATGAGTTTGGGGAATACGACGAATCGCCAGCTAGCATGACAGCAGTAGTTGAAGAATTTGCTGAACAGGGAATGTTAAACATTGTTGGTGGGTGCTGTGGAACTACACCAGAACATATTAAAGCAATAGTTGAGGCAGTATCAAAACACCAACCAAGAGAGGTTCCTGTTTTAGCCTAGTCGATTTTGTCTTCCTTCTTAAGTTGTTGCCTTCTCAACACTATAAATCTAAAGATTGCAAAAAGAGCAACTCCACCAAAAAGAAGAGCTGAATTTTTTTCTTCTGGTTCCGATGTATAGATAATTGATGCTTCTACTGCACAAACTGCCGCTATAAAAAGCCACATAATTTGTACTACTCTAGTCAATCTGTTCGATTTGCTCATGTTCTTCTGGTTCTGTTATTTTAATTACTCCTGTAAGTTTTGTTATTGTATACTTGGTAAAGGTTTCATTGGATTCAAAACCCTCACCTATCAGTATTTTCTCATCCCTAATTCTAATTCGCACTGGTTTGTCAGAATAAATTCTTCGTTCTTTTTTCAGCCAATTTAACTCATCAGTCTTAATTTCCTCATCGTGTTTATTTATTACTCTAACACTGTCTTTGATAATTATGACATCCTTATTCTCATAGTTTATAGCATAATTAGCTGCTAATGAGCTTTGAATCTCTCCTGATGGATCGAAAAAATTGGCTTTAACACCTTCCGACATTTCAAGATATGGATCTTCTGCTGTTGGATATCTTTTCATTAGAGGGGCGAAAATCTTTGCTCTTAATATTGCTGAATCTGAATAAATAATCTTTACATCTCTTGCCGTTTCAACGGATAAGCTATCCTTTAATTCCGTCAAATCTACTAACTCATCAGAGCTGTACTTACTGTTACAAGAAACTAAAAAAGCGACAATCAGAATTGTCGCTTTTATATAGATTATTGTTTTCATTCTTAATTAGAGATGGTTCTAACTGTGGTTGTTTCACCAATCCAGCAACCCACAGTATATGATTGTCCATCAGTTATTCCTTCAAAGAAGGCTGTCTCCTTATCAGGGAAATAACCAGCATACTTTCTTATTCTTTCGCTTGCTTTTTCCGCTACTGACGGATCAACAGCTTTCGCTTGTGCGTATTTATCAACGGCTACCCAATAGACCTCGCGGCCTTTCAATTTACTTCCACTACAAGTGCTTACACTTGAAGCGTATGCATCACCAATCATAATATAGGCCTCACCATTATTTGGATTGATTTCGATTACCTTTCTCGCATAGTTTCTGCCTTCCGACAAATTGCCATTCTTAATAGACAATCTAGCCAATTCCATATAAGCATCTATTAAAGCCTCGCCACTTAAACCAGGCGCTGCCTGCTTGTAGTATGTCATTGCCTTATTTTCATTACCACGCTTCTTTGATGCTTTAGCTAGTGCTACAGCAGCAGTTGAGCTTGGCTCTATAGAGTAAAGTTGCTCTGATAATGCAAAGTAGAAATCAGTTTTCTCACAACCACCTTTTTCTAACAATCTAATGGTTGATTTCAAATAATCAACATTGCTCTTATTGGCAGCAAATTGAGGTTGCTTTAATTCAGTGATTTTATCACAATCTAAATATGGAAGCATCATAGATGTCACTGCCTCTTGAGTTTTAACCCATCTCTCGTGGTCTTTGCCATTCTGAGCGAGATTATAATCAATGATTGCACTCATTTGATCTAACAATACTATGAGCGTATCCAATGAATACTTTTTCTTTTTATACTCTTTTACAGCAGCATATATATAATCCTTTGGAACTTTATAATTAGTTTCCATACCAGTCAGACTTACGGCTTCAGCAAATAGTTTAAGCGCTTCTGGACGCTCTGCTGGTCTCAGTTTAGCCCAGTCATTAGCCCACTTCGCTTTTACAGCTCCTTCGTCGCCAAAAAGCTCAATACGCTTTTGGTACACCAAGAATATAGTGTCGACTAGCCCATCAAATCTGTGCTTATACGCAGAGTCTTGTATCACTTTTCTAAGAATGTACGGACCATTAAATGTGATTCTTTTCTTGATGCATGGAGCATTTACAAATAGGTAATTCCAGTAAGGGAAAGATTTAACATACTCCTTTTCCTGGTAATACTGGTTGAACATAGAAAGAGCTTTCACAGTTTCTACGCTATCAGCTCCCCATACATTTTCACAAGGGCTAATTCCATCATCAGCATCCTCATCATTGTCATCATCATCTTGGGCAACCGCAAAAATTGCAGTGACCATTAATAAACCAAAAAGAAAGAATTTCTTCAGTTTCATAGTGTTTATTGATATTTCCTTTTTATAAACCATTTATCGTTAAAATTTAATCCTAATCGTATTGTTAAATATTCTTCAGCTATTAATCCATTCTCAGTAGTTCCCCTTTTGCTGTATTCCAATCCGAGATTAACCCTGCTTATAATTGGAATCTTACCGGTTCTGCTATTAAATGTTTTAATAACTGGTAAACCTAGTCCAAATCCTATGCCAATTTCGTCAATCTGCTCTCCAAAAAAGTTGTAATACAATTTTTCATACCTAAAACCTGCACTATAGTTGACTTTACTGAAGTATTTGCCTGTAGTTTTATAATCTGGCTTGGGTATTATAGCAAAGCCTAAAGCAAAACGCTGATTGTCAAAATAAGGTTTGCCATTGATATTGCTAGTAATACTTGACCATAGTCCTGATTCATACTCCGCTGACAAGCTCCAATGTCCAGCTACGCCCACAGCATAGCCAATACCGAATCTCAGTGGCATCGAACTAGTGGTTCTTAAGGTGTCTGTATAAAGAATAGTATCAATAGTTTCAACTATGCTTCTTTCATCGAAGAGTCTACCAAAAAAAGTTTCAGCATATCTATATCCACTTCCATTTAAATTGGTTTTGGAATGTATGGTGGCTCCAATGGTGTGTTCCACTTCTTTATTCTGTACGGTATATTGTACACCAAAGTCGAAATTTATACCCTTGTGATATATGGATTTCTCATCGCTATAGCTGAAGTGAGTATCATCATCGGGGTAGATTTGGGCTTGTATTGTTCTAATACTACCGAAATTAAAGTTCATGTTAAGGCCAAGTGATAAACCTTTTGCAGGGCTAATTGCCCCGCCTATATATGCAGTGCTTATTCCTCCTGTTCCTTTAAAAAGGTTGTAAGAATTGAAGCTGTCGGCATTATTATTTCGCAAATCATAACCCACATCGGTTAATTGGTAAAAACCCATACTTACAGCCCATTGTTTCTTCTGTTCATACGGTGATGCAAAAGCCAAAGAAAAGTATCCAATATTAGAATTGCTGACATTGCCTTCTATAGTGTCAGACATCATTCTTCCATATCTCATATAAGCTCCAGCGTTATAGACAGTATTTCTCAATGCAGTGTAGCTCGCTGGGTTAATAGGACTGTAGTTGAATTCACTTCGTAGTGCTCGTGAAACTCCTCCCATATTTTGTTGTGAAACAAAACCATTGAATTTTAAATCACCAAAACCCGATAGGGAATATGGCGATGAGTTAACGGCTTGTCCATATGACAATAGCAACGTTGATGTGCTAATAAGTACTAAGAAATACCTTATGATTTTATACATTCTGATTTGCTATTACATTCAGTCCCTGCAGGACAAATTTTGGGTGCGCGAATATCTGATAATTGTCCTCTTTATCAAAATGCAATCTAGTCCCACTACAGTCAACGACAATTAAATCCTTGTATTGCTCCGAAAGTAAATTAATATAGCCTTTTATTTCTTGCATAACCGACTGATACGCACCCACTTGCAAAGATTCCGCTGTGCTCTTTCCCGGAAATGTTACTTTATCGTTATTTTCTACTAGCGGTAATGCAGCTGTATATTCATGCATTGATTTCAAACGCATATCCACTCCCGGCGCTATTAATCCGCCTTGAAATACTGCACTTTGATCTATAAAATCTATTGTTAAACAGGTACCTAAATCTACTATAAGCACATTTCTACCTGCATAATAATGTGAAGCAGCCACTGCACTTGCAATTCTATCTGCACCTAATGTTTGAGGTGTCATATAGTTGAGCTGAATCGGAAGCTTGCTCTTATAACTCAACAAATTATATTGCTTCAACTGATTTAAAGTTGATTCCAATAATGTGTTCCTACCCGACTTTGAAATGATTACTGAATGTTGTCCACCTTCTAAAATCCTGTACAAATCACTTGATTCGAAATGAGGAAAATATTCAATTTCATCATAGGCTTCATAGAGAGCGGCCTTTGTCCTAGTGTTCCCAATATCTATACAGAGATTCATTTTACCCATTTATAATTGTGATGTTCAATTTCCAAAATATCTGCGCTTGACTCCACTACAAGATTGCCATTAACATTAAGTTTCAATAGTTTGTATTCCTTATACTCTTTGTTGTTTAAGAAAGTTACAGCTCTTCCGCGCTTATAAAGATGTGAATTTACAAAATCTATCAATTCATCCGAGCTGTTTTCAAGCTGTTGATAGAATTCAGTATATAATCGTAGCAGAACATCTTTGATCTCAAATTGCTCAGAGCTCAATGAACATAGGGAACATGCAGATAAATCTCCAAATTCCATTTGATTCACATTGAGTCCTATGCCTACAACGCTAAATCTAGGTTTAGAGCCTTCAAAAACATTTTCTACCAAGGTTCCAGCTATCTTCATATCTCCTATATAAACATCATTGGGCCATTTAATCTTAATCTGATGAAGGCCTAATGTTTTTAATGTATTTAAAATAGCAACTGCAGCAACAAAATTCAAGACTCTGAATTGTTCCGGTTTAACGTTATTGTCTACCAAAAAACTACATAAGAGATTTTTGCTCGGCTCACTGATCCAACGGTTTCCTCTTTGCCCCCTCCCCTCAGTTTGGTGGTCTGTATATACACAGAATGGTTGTTTGAGCGTACTGGAATTGTGTAACGACTTGAGAAAATCATTAGTAGAACTCAGCTTTTTTATATGCAGTATATTCGGTTCCAACTATTGATGAGGGCTTGTCTGCCTTGAATTTCTTTTATTTGCTGCAAAATAAAGCAGTTTAATGGCAAACAACACAAAAATAGGATCCATGTTAGCAGAAGTGGTGGTGAAAGGCATGCAAGAAAAAAAAGCTAAGAATATTGTTAAAATAGATTTAACAAAAATCAATGCTTCTGTTGCTGATTATTTCATCATTTGCCATGGAGATAGTGATCGCCAAGTAAAGGCTATAGCCGATAGTGTAGAGGACGAAGTAAGAGACGCCTTAAACGAACGACCTTTAAGTAGAGAAGGTGAATCTGTTGCCCGCTGGATACTTTTAGATTATGTTAATGTTGTTGTCCATATTTTTCAGCGTGAGGTTCGCGAATTCTACGAAATTGAAGATTTATGGCACGATGGTAAATTCACCTATTACGAAGAAGACGAGAAGTCTTAATAGTAATACCGCCTTCTGTAATTCAATTCTTTAAATTTCGGTTCATCTTCCACCCTGTATCTCTGACGTTTACTCATTTGCATGCGTCTAATTTGCATTTCAATTTGAAGATCTAAATCATCAAATTTAGAGTAACTCATATTGTCATCATAATGATAGCCATTGAGCTTTAAACTTGAACTGTCTTCCGCTAGAATACCTATATATCCCATATTCCAATTCTCATTATAGGTGCTTTTAGTTTTAAAGAAATAGATAAATCCTGTGTCCTTTTCAATTATCGTATGCACTCTTTTAACAAAAGTGACGCTGTCTCTGCTTGCGCTTAAGTTATTCATATCGGCATACATGCTTAAGGCCAAATCGTGCTGAGATGAATATTGCTCTGGAAATAAATTTAATAGATCTGCTTTTTCCAATGCATTATAAAGCACTATCCTGTCATTATCATCTTTCGCAAAATTTACCCAAACGCTATCAGGTACGGCAATACCATTTTTAGCCCTGAGGACCGCTAGGTCTATTCTAAGGGCAGGTGATTTTAGCTGATCAAGTCGAGTAAAATATTTCTTAACCTTTCCGTTCTTTTTTTGAAATGGCATTAAAAGCACTGAATAACTGTATAAGCTGTAATCGTAG
This sequence comes from uncultured bacterium, assembly GCA_965368435.1. Taxonomy (GTDB): domain Bacteria; phylum Bacteroidota; class Bacteroidia; order NS11-12g; family UBA9320; genus JAHEKB01. The sequence goes on along the minus strand of CBDUMX010000008.1, from coordinate 9,909 downwards.
TCATATCGTTTATATCTACTTGCAGTCTCAAAATAATCCTTTTCAAATCCAGCTTCTTCAGATTTTTGTCGCTTTACCTCATTATTAGCTTCCCAAACTATTTGCTTTAATTTCCTCTTATACAACCTTTTAGAAACTAAACCTGAATCCATAAGTGTGGCTAAATAGTAGTAAGATTTATACTTATACTCTGGCAAAGAACTGAGTAAAAGCATGTCTGGGTAGAATTCTTTAGTCAGTGACAAACTATCTCCAAAGCCGTTAAACAATTGATTAATAACATATTTATCATTGCTCAAAGGTGTTTCACTTTCTAATAGTTTATAAAATAGTTTAGTTGATTTTTTAGTTCTTTGATAAGCCACCGCTTGTAGAATAGGCAACTGTAATCTGATAGTGTCTTCCACTTCCGCATACTTTTTTTCTAAAAAAGGCAGAATTGAGGGATGTTTTAGGTAGGCCAACTGTTCAAGCAAACTAGCTCTAATCTCTAAACTATGCTCTTCATGATACGACTTTGATAGCGCTTTTATAATTTTAGGTGCATCATCATTCTGGAAAGAAATAATACCAAAGGACTTAAATGCTCCTTCTCGAGTTAAGCTATCTTCAGACCTCAGATCGTTAAGAAACCTTTCTGTTTTACTTGCAATTACAGCGTCTCCAATAGTTGTGTCCCATGGTTGAAAGCTATTAAAGAAAGTAGAAATAAATCTCGATCGCTCCTGAAACTTTTCAGTCTCAGTATAGAGTGAATACATTATTCCATCCTTCAAAATATATCGACCAACAATGTTTCGATTTGCATTGGTATCACTGGCTTCTGCCTCATAATAGTAAATACCATTTTCAGTCCATTTCTTCGGATTTCTTTCGTAAAGATCTCCGTATTCAGTCAGATAGTTCTTACGTGTTTTCCATATTGAATCTATATGAAGTTCCGATGCGTATCTGTGAAACTTTTTATACTTCACATAAATAGTCTCATCCGTTTCCTTATTATAGTATGTAGCATTCTTATTTTCTTCTTGATATGATTCATCTTCATCCTCCTCATTATAGTATCCGTAATAGTTAACTGTGGGGTTAGCCTCTACTGGGCTAATTACATCAAAGAATAACAGCGTATCTTTTTGAAGTTTGAATTCTCTAGAATAATGAAATGTATCGAACTGAAAAGAAGAAATAAAACGATCTACTTTGGTTTCATTATTAGATTTAGCTAACAACAAATAGTATTGCTCTCCTTTAAGCACTAAACGAAGGTGCAGCGGGTCTTGACCTTCTTTTTCGGCAGTAGCTCTGTACCCGCTATAGTGTTGAAAAGAATCTATTTTCCAATCAGTCAGTTTATACTCAAATTGATGACTGAATTGTCTGCTAATCTGACTTAGCTCAAAGGAATCTTCTTCCATAAATCTATAGTCACTATAACTTCTATTCAAAACAGCATAATAACTGTTGTCGCTTGGGTCGAAGCTCTGTACATTCTTTTTCCAAAACCCTCTGGCAAAGGCATTATTTTCGGCTTCAAAAGTCATGTTGCCAGGCATATCCACTTTATATGCATTATTAGTTGGTGAATATTTCTGCCACTGATTTTTTGAAGAGTTGTGGAATGTCAATTGACTAAAGAATGCATCAACTTCTGGTCTTTGTACAAACTCTTTCTTGCCTCCAACTTTGAATATTATAATCTCGATTGGACTTACTACAATATGGTATCGCTGATAATCACCTTTCTTGGTTTTATTGAGAATATCGAAACCGGGATATCCACCCTTAGTGATTCTCTTATTGTCGATAATCTTTCCCGGTATATTTTCATAGAGCAAGCTGTCTATTTTACTCATGAATTGATCTTGCGTCATGCCGTGCAAAGGACCGAAAGTCATCATCCTGGTGATCACATAAGTTGCCCCATTGGCCATATCTGGATAAGCGGCCATCATGACATTATTTGATTCTGGAAATTCGTACAGTGGACCTGGCATTGCTGTACTAAAACTACCGTCGAATGAGGTTTTCGTTGTAAAGCTTTGGGTTATAAATGTGTTTTCCAGTTCTTCTTTCGCATTCCTTCCAAATTCTGTTTTTTCAGTTGAAACAGGAACTACCGTATAACCCTTTTCTCTTAGTAGTTCAATTACGCCATAGGAATTGGGCAAATGTGCCGCTCCAATTCCAGCAAAAAGGCTTTTCTGCTTCATAATGGAGTCCATTGCATTTGCCATCCCAATATTTCTATAGACAATTATGAGTTCGTGATATTTGTCGTTGTTGCTCGACATGCGAGATAGAGAATCTAATAAGTCTAAATCACCTCTTCTGTATGCATCTTCCATCACCTCCTGAAAGCTTTTATCTTTGAGCATCTTTTGAATTATATGGCTTCGTCTTTGCCTCTCCAATTTTTGCTGTTTGCGTTTGTCTTTATCGGTTTCTGGTTTTGCGGCCTGTTCATTTAAGCGCATAGTTAAACCCAGGCTTTCTAGACCAGTTATTTCTTTGCCCTGTTTTTTACCAGCTTGAAATATGAAAAGATCTAAATAGGTGTCTTCCTGAAAATCTGCACTGTAATTACTTGTTCGATATAATAGCGAATTGAGAATCCCTAATTCTTGGCCTAAAGCTTCCCCTATCTTTTTATTCTCGGGCTGTTCTAATAAGAATATAGCCTTATAAAAACCATTAGAGGAATAGTCACCACGCATAGAAAATGCGTTACCCATCCTATCGGCAACATATTGATTTGTTGTCATGGTTTCCATCCAGGTTTCTGGATTGATTTCAAGTGCTACAACATCTACGCTTGCTATAGCTTTATAAAAACTGTCGCTGAGGTGAAATGCAACCTTGTTGCTCACATGCATAGTTCCATACAGAAAAGATGGTTTTTCCAATCCGTTGCCAGAAATTTTCCAAAGATGACCTTGGTACTGGCCTGTTTGAGCTAAAATTAAAGGAAGATTGAGTAAAAGTGTAATTGCTAGAAGAATTGTTCTCATATTGTAAAGTGCTAAAATAAGTTTGTTTTTAGCTTAAACCATAAGGTCTGATATGAAAACGACTAAAGCTTCAATTTATTCTTCTGCGCCTCTTAGAACTTTGTGCTAAGTGTAAGAACTATTCTAGTCGACTTTAGTTCAGAGCTAACAACAGATGGTGCATAACCTTCAATATTATAAGGCACGTACTCATCATTTGTAAAGGCATTAACAACTGCTAGGTCGAAAGCCCAGTTCTTTTCTTGCAATCCCATTCCGAAAGTAACAAATCGCCTGCTGTAATTTGATGGCGTAGAAAATGGAGTGCCCATTTGCGCAAAACCTGCGCGCAATCTGAACTCATTAATTGCGTATTCTCCTCCAACCTTGAAATTTGTTGCAGTTTGATAATTATTGGATATCTGCTGATTTTCTCCTTCAAAATCATAGTTGTCGGCGAAAATATTCATGCTACTGTAATCTACATTTTCAATTTCAGCGCTTATGAAACCGGTTTTACCAACTATATAAGCTGCTTGCAAGCCGTATCGCACTGGACTTACTATGGTGTACTTATATTGCTTATCAATGGTAGTCATATCTTCAACACTTCCATCATCATATCGCACATATAATTGATCGAAGTAATTGTCTGTTAGGTTGAGCACAGTTGGCGTTTGTATGCTAGCTCCCACTCTAAGCTCATTGGAAGGTCTGAATACTAAACCCAATCGTCCGCTATAGCCTGTTCCTCTAGTTTCAAGATTTCTTGTGAAATCATATGAATCCCAGGTTCCCGTAGTTGCTGGATTATCTTGTTCACTGAATACATTCGTTTCATCGTAGTGTACTTGGTGTATATTCACCCCTAAACCAAAATACAATTTATGCGAATAGTTAGCGGCAAATGTGAAGTTAACCTCACTCATAGATCCTTTTGTAGTAATTGATCCTGATTGACCAATATTTGGGTTCATTCTATCATAAGATGGTGCATAATTCCTATCTGAAATGGTGTCAATTAAGTAAGCGTACCAGAACATGTTTTCAAAATAGTAGAATCCTTGATTCAATTGCTCATCATTGGCGTCGAGTTCAGCTGAAGGTATACCTTGAACATATGAACTTACATAGTCTAACATAGAGTTTTGAGTATTAACACCACTATAAGACATTCTTCTTGTGAAATCTGCCGTTTTATTTACTCCAATACCAAAATTATAGTTAACCCAGCCTGTTTTAGCTGGAACCCCTTTGGTCATTTTGCGTTGTGTAAACACCAAATTTGCACTAGGAATTTCAGCTTTATACCTGCTGCTATTAAAAGTATTGCCATTGAGATAGCTTGAGCTATTCTTTATACTATTCATCCCGAGGGAAACGTTAAACGCACTTGATTTATATTGTGCAAGCGAGGCTGGGTTTATTAGCACCACCGAAGGGTCAGCACCCAATGCTCCAATCGCACCACCAAGTCCCATGCTTCTGGCCGATGAACCAAGCGGGTCTATAATTGAATATCTGAGGGCATCAGCATCACTCTGAGCTTGAATATTTGGACATAAAAGTCCTATTAAAAGTATAATTCCTATTGCTTTTTTCATGATCTTAATATTTTAAAATTACCTTCTTCTAGAGCCTGAACTACTTTTGGAAGGACTTGAAGAACGCGTTGAAGTACCCGAAGATCTAGTTGAAGACCCTGACGACCTTGAAGGTGGCGAATAGGATCTTGATGGACTAGAGCTTCTTGTAGTTGTTTTAGCCGGTGTATACGAGCGCGAAGGGCTAGAACTTCTGGTTGTAGTCTTTGCAGGAGTGTAAGATCGCGAAGGACTTGAACTTCTAGTTGTTGTTTTTGCCGGAGTATACGAAGGGCTTGTACTTCTGCTTGAAGTTCTACTCGGAGTATACGATCTACTTGGGCTACTTGACCTTGTTGGAGGTGTAGCACGAGTAGTTGTAGGTGTTGATCTGCTCACAGCAGGTCTAGTACTAGGAGTAGTTCTAGTTGTACTAGGCGTTCTTGAATTTGTTGAAGCAGGTGTCCTAGTATAATTTGAGCTAGTTTGTGGACGAGTTGCAGGAGTAGAACTTTTCGTCGTTGCTGGCGAAGTTCTAGTACTCGTATTTCTAGTAGTTGTATATGTTCTAGTAGAGGCAGAAGGTGGAGTCGCATTTCTAGTTGTAGAATTTGGAACCACGCGAGTATCTGCGCTCGAAGTATTGCTTTTGACCGTCGAAGTTCTCAACCCGTCCTGTCCAGTATTTCTAGTTTTTCCATCAATATTGCCGGCGCCAGTTGCTGTACTACTGTTATCAGCAGAGCGAGTTGTAACTACTGCCCCTGTTGTTTTAGGAGTACCAGCGCTTCTAACAGTTCTCTCTCCATCAGGTGTGTGATTTTTTACAGGATCATTATTGGTAGTAATACCGCCAGTTGTTTTCATACCACCTGGTCTACGAGTTGGGGTATTGCTACTGCCAATTCCTCCGGTATTTGAACCGATTTGTTGACGTGGGCTATTGGCTGCTCGTTGATATCTACTAGAACCATTATAATTTCCGCTTGAATATCCAGATCCATGATGAGAACCCTGATTGGAAGCCCAGTGTCCATTGTGGTGATGAGATCCTCGGTTCCAACCGTTGCCCCATCCGCCATTCCAACCGTAGTTATATCCATAACCCCAGCCGCCGTTCCAGCCATAGTACCCGTAAGCTGGGTATCCCCAACCTCCGCAGTATCCGTAATTCCAAGAGTTATATCCCCATCCACCATAATAAGCATATGCAGGGTATCCCCAATTATATCCGCCATACCAGCCGTTCCAGTTATTCCAACCTACATACCAACCACTTCTGAAATTTCTATATCGGTTAAATCTATAAGGACGATATGCGTAAGGATAAAATGAATTATAATACCAAGGGTCATATGCCCAAGCATTGCCATAATTAGTGTAATAGTTGTCGTTATACGCATCTCTGTATCCATCCGCATAACCATTTTCATAGTTGTATTCAAATTCTTCGCCTCTAAACCTGCGAATAGAACTTTCATAGTCAACTCTTTCTTGATTTTCATCAACATAATCATCTGATACTAATTCTTCTTCAGAGTACTGATCATCAGAATATCTTACTTCATCAGCTGGTTTTGACACAGGTGTATATTTTTCAGGAGCAGGCTGAGCTTGATTTTGTACAATTACAATATCATCCTCAGGGGTATAATACAAATCGTCATACGATGTTGAACTAAGGCGTGAACCTGTGCAAGACGCCAGTAGGAGTCCAATTGCAGTGATGTAATAATATGATTTCATGTTGCCAAAATTTAATTAAACTTAACGACTTACTTTTGTCGCCAACTTATAAAATTCAAAATACATACCAAAATTTAAACAATGGCATTTGAAAAGGTAACTAGAGAAGAAGATTATTCAAAATGGTACAATAATTTGGTGATCAATGCTGATTTGGCAGAACATTCTGCAGTGCGTGGATGCATGGTAATTAAGCCTTATGGATATGCAATCTGGGAAAAGATGCAGCAGGAGCTTGATCGAAGGTTTAAAGAAACTGGACATAGTAATGCCTATTTCCCACTCTTTGTGCCAAAAAGCCTATTTGAAGCCGAGGAGAAAAATGCGGAAGGATTTGCAAAGGAATGTGCAGTAGTTACACATTATAGATTAAAGAATGATGTTGATAATCCAGGAAAACTAATGGTTGATCCTGAAGCAAAACTGGAAGAAGAGTTGGTAGTTCGGCCAACTTCGGAGGCCATAATTTGGAGTACATATAAAGGTTGGATACAATCTTATAGAGACTTACCAATTCTCGTTAACCAATGGGCCAATGTGGTGCGTTGGGAAATGAGAACGCGATTATTCCTGAGAACAGCAGAATTTTTATGGCAAGAAGGGCATACAGCTCATGCCACTAAACAAGAAGCATGGGAAGAGACTAAGCAGATGCTCGATGTTTATGCTGAATTTGCTGAAACAGTATTGGCTATACCTACTATTAAAGGGCGAAAAACAGAAACAGAACGCTTTGCGGGGGCTGAAGAAACACTTTGTATTGAAGGTCTAATGCAAGATGGAAAGGCCTTACAAATGGGTACAAGTCATTTCTTGGGTCAGAATTTTGCAAAGGCATTTGATGTGAAATTTGCGACCAAAGAGGGTAAGCAGGAATATGTTTGGGCTACTAGCTGGGGTGTGAGCACACGATTGATGGGTGCGTTAATAATGACCCACAGCGACGATGAGGGACTTGTATTGCCTCCCAATTTAGCACCTATTCAAGTAGTTATAGTGCCTATTTATAAAGGCTTAGAGCAGCTCGATATGATTTCTGAAAGAATTGAAGGAATGATTCAGGCATTGAAAAATAAAGGCATAAGGGTAAAGTTTGATACTCGCGACACACATAAGCCGGGATTTAAATTTGCTGAATGGGAACTCAAAGGTGTTCCAGTGAGAATTGCGATAGGACCACGAGATCTAGAGAACGGAACTGTTGAAGTTGCTAGAAGAGATACAAAGGAAAAAGAGCTTCTTCAAATGGTAGATATTGAAAATAAAATTGAGCACCTATTGGAGCAAATGCAAAAGGAGATATTGCTTAATGCTCAAAATTTCAGGGATGATCATATCAGCAATGTAAATACTTGGGAAGAATTCAAAGAGGTTTTAGAGAATAAAACTGGTTTTATCTCAGCACATTGGGATGGAACAGCTGAAACGGAGCAAAAAATTAAGGAAGAAACCAAAGCCACGATTAGATGCATACCTTTTGATGAAAAAATGCTTGGCAAAGCAGGCAAATGTGTCTATAGCGGGAAGCCCAGTGAAGGAAGAGTTCTGTTTGCTAAAGCGTATTAAAGAATTGAGAATTTCCACCTACACTAAAGTTTCGGTGGACAGGGTGGATGGAGATGAGAGAAAAGAGATGAGAGATGAGAGAAGAGAGAAGGGTGATGAGAGATGAGTGATGAGAGAAGAGAGAAGAGAGATGAGAGATGAGAGATGAGTGAAGAGAGAAGAGAGAAGAGAGAAGAGTTTTGGTTTTTAAGCGAATATTAATTTCTTTTCAGCGAGTTCATACGCAACCATTTTAGACTTTCCTGTCTAATTTAATGTGAAGGTGAAATTTGTAATTCTATTGATATTGATCTTAAATGGGCAGGGATTAAGCGCACAAATAAATGAAATGCAATTTCTTGGCAAGACCTGGTATTTGCATGGTATAGATTTTAGGATTACTAACAAAGTACATGATAATGGTTTTTATCAAAACATGATAAATCAACTGCATTATCCGAATAAAGAATACCGTGATTTCTTACTTCACAGGAATGCAACTTGGCAACGCAATTATAAAGTGGCACCGCTGAATGGTTTTTCTGCAGGATTAGTCTTCAGACCTTTTCATTATCACAAATGGAAATTTATCCGACAAATTGAACTATCTCATAATTTAGAGCTCGAGCGTCTAAACATAATAGGAGAAATACCCTATCCAAGCAATACAAGCATCTTAATTAGAAGTGCTAATATTGGATACAGCCCTCGAGTAATTTTAAGCTCGCCAACTGTGGGTGGAATATTGAAATTTTATTTAAGTGGTGATTTATACGGGTATTTACCTATAAGGGGTTATGTTTATACAAACCCACCAGATGCGCTTTTGACTTCTAAGGCCGACTCCTATACAAGGCAAGAAAAGAACTATAAGGACCGCTTGAAAAATGAAAATGCGAAAGGCGGAGTTGGCGTATCCCTTGGATTGAAATTAAATGTGAGCTGTCTATGGAATTTTCATATAGAGTCAAACTATGGTTTGTATTCAACATTTAATAAAAACCCAAAATCATATCACCCATCTACATATTTAGGATTGCAATTTGGCTTGCGTTATAAGTTTTCAGTAAGAGATGAAAACGAAGAAAAGCCTGGCGATAAAAAGCCTAGTGTATTTTGGTAATACGAGCTTAGATAATCTCTAACATTTTGCTACCAATATGAGCTGGCGAATCCACAACATGAATACCGCAATCTCTCATAATAGCTTTTTTGGCTGCTGCAGTATCTTCTGCACCGCCTACGATTGCTCCTGCGTGACCCATTGTTCTTCCGGATGGAGCTGTTTCTCCTGCAATGAATCCAACTACAGGTTTAGTACCGTGTTCTTTAATCCATCTAGCGGCATCAGCTTCCATGCTTCCACCAATTTCCCCAATCATCACTATTCCTTTGGTTTCATCATCAGCCATTAATAATTGGATAGCGTCTTTCATTGAAGTTCCAATAATTGGATCTCCGCCAATTCCAATAGCAGTAGTTTGACCTAGACCTGCTTTGGTGATTTGATCTACAGCTTCATAGGTCAATGTACCTGATTTTGAAACAATGCCTATCTTACCTGGAGTAAAAATGAAGCCAGGCATAATCCCTACTTTGGCTTCACCAGCGGTGATAATACCCGGGCAATTTGGACCAATTAATCTGCAATTTCTATTGTCGATATAAGCCTTTACTTTAACCATATCTGCAACTGGAATCCCTTCAGTGATACATACTATTACCTTAATCCCTGCTTCTGCAGCTTCCATGATTGCATCCGCGGCAAACGGAGGTGGAACAAAAATTATACTTACATCAGCTCCTGTTTTGTCAACGGCTTCGGCAACGGTATTAAAAACCGGCTTATCCAGGTGTGTTTGTCCACCCTTACCCGGTGTAACACCACCTACAACTTGAGTACCGTATTCAATCATTTGTCCAGCGTGAAAGCTACCTTCACTACCTGTGAATCCTTGAACAATAATTTTCGAGTTTTTATTTACTAGAACTGACATAATTTTAAGAGGGGGCAAATGTATGTTTCTTGCTTTAAAGTTGAAAGTATA
>CBDUMX010000007.1:0-23325 GCA_965368435.1 uncultured bacterium | reverse complement strand
ATCTTCCTTCCTTTATCACAAATGTTGCGCCTTTTGTAGATGAAATCGTAATTGTGGATGATGGCTCTACAGATAGAACTAAAGAAATTGCTGAAAGCAATGACAAGGTTAAATTTATAACTTCAGAACGAGCTAAAGGTGAATACTATTCAGATCAGAGAAATAAAGGTATAAAAGCTGCTGAAAGTAAATGGCTACTACATATGGACATAGACGAACGTATTAATCATGCTTTTATTAGTGAAGTAAAACGCGCAATCCAATCTAACTCTTATGATGCCTACCGTTTTAGAAGATTAAATTATTTTCTTCACAGACCTATGAAAGGTGGGGGTTGGAGTGATTGGAACCTTGTTCATCTAGCAAAAAAGGAATGCTTGCAATTCTCGGGTATGTTTCATGAAACAATAAAATTAAGTATTGAAGATGGGAGGGTTGGACAGCTTCAAGCTAAAATGATTCACCTCAATGATGAATCGTATAGCGAGCGATTAAGAAAAAGTAACAATTACTTGGAGGAAACTGTAAATCACATTGAAGCAAGCAATAGAAAAATAAGTGTATGGTCTATTAGCTTAGCCATTTTAAAAGAGTTTCTGGTTAAGTACTTCTATAAAGGAGGGTATAAAGATGGTGCTGTTGGCTTTCTTTGGGCTCTTCATTGCTGTACAGCCACATTTAGAGCCAATACTGTTGTCTGGGACAAACAGCATCGCCTTAAGCGAGATGAGTTAGAGGCGGAAATACAATCAAGTTTTAATGATTGAACACAATCTAATTTCTGTAGTAATTCCTAACTATAATAGAGAGAACCTCATTGTAGAAGCGCTAGAGTCAGTGAAAGCTCAAGACTATAGACCAATTGAATTAATTGTGGTTGACGATGGATCAACGGATAATTCTGTTACAGTAGTTAAAGATTGGATTAAAAACAATGAATCCAAAAACTTCTATGGACTATTGATTGAACAGGAAAACAAAGGAGGGAATGTTGCGCGAAATACCGGCATCTCCTATGCATCTGCGGAGTATATTGCTTTTCTCGACAGTGATGACCTTTGGAAACCAGGTAAATTGTCTAAGCAACTAGACGTGCTAATAAATGAAGTTAGTGCAGGCGCTGTTTATTGCGGTTTAGAGCACGTAGAAGCACAAACGGCTAAGCTTATATCAACTAGCAATAGAACCTATGCACAAGGTAATATACTCTCACAAATATTGATTAGTGACATTACCGCTCCTACTTCTTGTTATATGGTGAAATCTAAGGTTTTTAAAAAAGTTGGCAGCTTTGATGAAGAACTTCAGGCTAGACAGGATTGGGACATGTGGATTAGGATTGCATCTAAGTACAACATTTTTGCAATAGAGGAAAATCTAGTGAGCTATAGGCATCACACGGGAGAACGAACGGCTTCTAACCCGCAAAAAGAAATTAATGCTTATGCTAGAATCCGTGAAAAGTATAAATCTTTATTGCTAGATCAGGAAGCTTCAGTGCGCAAGAAAGCAGATTCAGCATATTATAAAAGAATGGCTAGAGTGTACTTTCATCACAAAATTTCTAGGTCGAAAGCCTTTAAGTATTATGTTAAGGCTATCGCACTGAACCCATTTGATTTTGACAATTACGCAGCATTTGCAGGTTTTTTTGTGCCCAAAAGCCTGAGACAAAAACTTCATGAAATTTGGAATAAGCTCTTTGGCAAAACAAAGCTCGCAATAAGGAGTCATTAATAGATGAATATCGGCTACTTCTCAAATCAATTTGCATCTAAAAACGGTCACGGCATTGCGCGATATGCAAATGAATTATACCACGCTTTAGCTCAAGATCCAGAATTGAATGTACTGCCAATTGCAGCTTGGACAGATTTAGACGCTGATGCTTTGGCCTTAAAAAGGCAAACAAGTGGATTAGAAATTCTCAAAACTGGTCGCAAAGCAACACCATTGCTCTGGAACTACGCTGGATTCCCTAAAATTGAACATCTAGTAAATAAAAAACTTGATATTGTACATGCAGTCTCATTGGGTTATCCTATAGCAACAAATAAGCCATATGTCGTAACAGTTCACGACATTGGGCCACTTAGTCATCCTCAGTATTTTAAAGAAAATGCCGCTTGGATTATGAGAAAAAGCTTGAAACAGGCTGTTAGTAAAGCTGATGCTTTCATTTGTGTTTCAGAATCTACAGCTCATGATCTAGTAAGCTATGTAAAGCAAAATTATAGACAAAATATTGAGGATAGAATTCATATCAGCTTAGAGGGAGTCTCTAAAGAATTTATCTCCTATGCTAAAACTAGTACTATTGATTTACCTTCTAAAGACGCCCCATTTATACTGGCAGCAGGGAAAATTAGTCCAAGAAAGAATGTACAGACAACCATTGCTGCATTGGCTACAGTAAAAAATGACTTGCCACATCACTTAATAACAGTTGGAGGGGATGGCTGGGACTTTGAACAGGTTAAAGAACAAGTGAAAGACCTAGGACTTCAAGATAGGGTTCATTTTATGGGTTATGTGTCTGATCAGGATTTAAAAGAACTATACAGTAGAGCTTCAACTTTTGTATATCCTTCATTATTTGAAGGATTTGGTTTGACCATATTAGAAGCCATGGCTATAGGCTGTCCAGTGATTAGTTCAAATAGAACCTCTTTGCCTGAAGTTGCTGGTGATGCGGCACTATTAGTAGACCCTGAAAAAATAAGTGAAATTTCTGATGCCCTTTATACTATCTGTACCTCAGATTCACTCAGGAACGAATTAATAAAAAAGGGCAGACTAAGAGCACAGCTATTAAATTGGAAAAACTGCGCTGCTTCGGTTGCTCAAGTATATAAAACAGTGCATGGATAACAAGCCTTCAATCCTTTTTGTAGTAAATGTAGATTGGTTTTTCATATCGCACAGACTAATATTAGCAAAAGCAGCGGTTGAAAATGGCTACACCGTCTATGTTGCTGCCACAGATACTGGAAGAAGAACTGAAATAGAGGCTGTTGGAGCAGAATTTGTAGCAATGGATTTTGATCGTTCAGGAACGAATCCACTCAAGGAAATCAAAACAATTTTAGCTCTATATAAATTGTATAAAAAGCTAAATCCATCAATAGTTCAACATATAACCTTAAAACCTGTGAGTTATGGCTCTGTGGTGAGCCGCATTTTAAATATCCCTTCTGTAAATGCTATAAGTGGATTGGGCTATGCTTTTCAAGAAGGCAAAAGGGGCCTTTCAACACTAATTATGACGGCCACTATGAAGTTTGGATTTAATCAAAATAAGGTCGTTTGCATTTTTCAGAATAGAGATGACCTAGCAACTGTTCAGCAAAGAGGGATTATAAATCAGAAGAACGAGATAGTATTAATCAAAGGTGCGGGTGTTAATCTCGATGAATTCAAATTTTCACCAGCCCCTTTGAATCAGAAGTTAAAAATTATTCTTCCTGCTAGATTGCTGTGGGATAAAGGCATTAGGGAATTTAAGGAAGCAAGTGATCTATTAAAAGATAAGTACAGTAAGCAAGTTCAATTTCAATTGGTAGGCATGGCAGATGAAGGCAATAGAGCAGGCGTTCAGTCAAATGAACTTCAGGAATGGTTAGTTGACGAATACTTTGAATGGATACACTATCAGCAGGATATGTTTCCGGTATATCGAGATGCCGACATAGTGGTACTTCCATCTTATCGTGAAGGGATGCCTAAAACCTTATTAGAGGCTTGTGCCGTTGGCAGACCAATAGTCACTACTTCTGCAATAGGTTGCAAAGAGTGTGTTGATGAAGGTGTAAATGGATTTAAAGTAGAACCCAGGTCAGGAAAACAATTGGCAATAGCAATTGAAAAACTAATAAACTCAAAAGAACTTCGAGAAGAAATGGGCCGCAAAGGTCGTAAGAAAGCAGAAGTTGAATTCAATGCCGAAAACGTCATTTCAAAGCATTTAGAAATTTATAGCACTCTAATAAATGCCAAGGCTTAAGAACATACTGGTCACAGGTGCTAATGGATTTATTGGGTCCAGATTTGTTGCATTGAACACTGGCAATTACAATCTTAAAGCTGTTTCGCTGAGATTTGTGTCAATTGAAGAAGTCGATTGTGAGAATATTGATTCTATAGTGCATTTCGCTGGTTTGGCACATCAAATGGAAGAGGTTGACCCTAAAATGTATTATGATATTAATAGGGATTTAACTCTTCAATTAGCCCAAAAAGCTAAAGATCGAGGAACAAAGCAATTCATTTATATCAGTTCTACTAAGGTTTATGGAGACGGCGCTAACGGAAAAGTATTTTCTGAGGATTCTGCTTGTCACCCAACCGATCCATATGGGGATAGCAAGCTTCAGGCTGAGAATGGATTAAAAGAATTAGAAAACGACCATTTTAAAGTGGCCATTATAAGACCACCGCTGGTTTATGGTCCGGGAGTCAAAGGCAATCTTTTACTTTTTCTAAAATTGGCAAAGACGTCAATTCCATTACCCTTCAAATCAGTCAATAATAATCGCGCAATGGTATTTGTTGATAACCTTGTAGCACTGATTGATAGAATTATAGATACTGAAGCACGAGGGGTTTTCACATTAACAGATGTTGATCAAATATCCACTGAATTGCTTATGAAAGAAATGAGGAAAAACTTTGATAAAAAGCCAATGCTCTTCTATGCACCTGCTTTTATCAAACTTCCTATCAAATGGCTAAAACCTGCCATGTACAGTAGACTATTTGGGTCATTTAATATTGATTGTACTCATACTCTTAAAAGCTTAGATTATCAGAATCCTGTTAGTTTTAAGCAGGGAATCAAAAGCATGGTAGACCACTATAAACTAAGCAAAACTTAGTGAGAATTCTGATTATTTACTCTTACTTCTGCACTCCAAGTGGTTCTTGGAGCACTAGATGGTATGAGTTTGCAAGACGGTGGGTAGCGTGCGGACATGATGTTCAAATTCTAAGCGCTCCATACGAGAAATCAGATATACCATCACAAAAAGGAAATTATGATTATAATGGTATTCAACTTAAGGTTTTTAATACTCGAGATGATAATCGTCAAAGTAAACTACTGAGAGCGTGGAATGCATACAGATTTGCCATCAAGTCTAGTTTACATGTTTTGAGAAATAATTACGATCTCGTGCTAGCTTCATCTGGTCCATTAAGTGTTGCAATTCCTATGATAATTGCTAAGAGATTCAAGAAAAATAAAACCATTTTTGAGGTGCGTGATTTATGGCCTGATGCCGCTATCTCAATGTCGGTAATTAATAATAAACTTTTAATTAAAGTATTGCAGAGTTTAGAGAAGTCAGCCTACCAGAATGCGGATTATGTAGTGAGCTGTTCTGTTGGTCAACAAAGGCAAATACTCAAGAAGTACGGTCAATTGAACATAGAATGTATCTCAAACTCATCAGACTCTTATTTATTCCCTGAAATTGAGAAAAGCGAATTAGAGTTGAAGTACCAAGGAAAGAAACTAGTGCTTCATTTGGGTTCATTGGGCTTTATTCATAATTGTGGATACTGGCTTGACTTAGCTGCGGAGATTGAAATGTCAGACATTTGCTTTGTCTTTATAGGAGATGGCAATGATCGTGCAGATTTAGAAAGGATAGCAAAGGCAAAAAAATTACAAAATGTAGAATTTGTTGGCATAATACCCAAGACTGAATTGGTGCAATGGACTAGTATAGCTGTAGCAAGTCTATTTTCTACCCATCCGACGGAAGAGCAGGAAACATGTAGTCCAAATAAGATTTTTGATAGTTTAGAAGCTGGACTACCATTGGTACAAACTACCAAAGGTTGGATATACGAAATGGTAAAGCATCATAAGGTTGGACTAAACCTCGACATATCAAATCCTATACAGGCTGCAAAAGATTTAGAAAATTATTTATCCCAACCAACAGAACTTCACAACGCGTCCATTAGAGCCAAAGAACTGGCTCAATCAGACTATAACAGAGACTCTTTGTCAACACAATACTTGGATTTATTAAATAGAATAGTTGCTTGAAATGCTTGATTTTATTAATCAATATCCCATAATTTCAGTCCTTATCTGCACTGCACTCTTTTTTGTTTTATTCAATGTGTATTTCGCTTTAGCGGTAAAGTATAAATTGGTTGATAAGCCCAATGAAAGAAGCTCTCACAGCAAATTGACCATTGTAGGTGCTGGAGTGATTTTTTACTTGGCCTTTGTTGTGTATGAAGTATTTATGTTGCTTGAATACGGAGAGCTATGGCTACCGTTTTTGTTTGCGGGGGCAACTCTATTGAGTATTATTAGTTTTATAGATGATCGGAAAACCTTACCAAATAAGGTAAGATTAACTGCTCATTTTATATCGGCAGCTCTTTTAATCATTGAGTTAGATCTACATCTTTATTTATCGTTAGCCTTAGTGGCGCTAATCGCAATTCTGATTGTAGGTACTATCAACGCCTATAATTTTATGGATGGTATAAATGGAATTACTGGCTTATATACCTTGATTACTTTGTTCAGTCTTTTCATCATAAGACCAAATAATCAACTAGATTTACTTTATTACCTCTTAGGTATAGCTGTTATTGTATTTCTGTTTTATAATTTAAGAATTCAAGCAAAGTGTTTTTGTGGGGATGTCGGGAGCATAAGCCTTGCATATATTCTTGTCTTCTTTTTATTGCTTATTATGGTTCATAAATCGAGTTGGGAATATATATTATTCCTAGCTGTCTATGGAGTAGACAGTGTTCTTACCATAGTATATAGATTGAGCAAAAGGGAAAATATATTTCAAGCACATAGAAGTCATATTTATCAGTTACTTGTTCATCAAAAAGGTTGGTCTCACATAAAAGTAAGTGTGATTTATGCCGTAATACAACTTGCAATTAACTTGGGTCTATTAGCATTTATAAATGCTGGAACTGAGGTTCTAATTGTATATACCGTATTTGTCTTTGTTCTACTAGGCTTGCTGTCAATTAGATATAGGAAACAATTGAACTAATGCGAATTCTCTATATATTGAGTAGTTATCCAAATTATTCAGAAAGCTTTATACAAAATGAAGTCTTAAGCCTTCAAAAACAGGGGCATGACGTAGGTGTGTTAAGCTTAAAGGATAGAGATTATCAAGGTCAGGAAGAGCTGCATTATTTAAAAAATATTAGTAATCCATTGAAAGTTCTCTGGTCAATGATTAGATCTGTAAATCTTCATTTAGGATTTACTACTGCCGCTTTGCGCTACCCCCAACAAAGGAAGAAATTCCTATATTTATCTGCAAGCTCGTTTCACTTAATAGATCAAATTAGAAAGTTTAATCCCGATCATGTGATTAGTCATTTCTTGTTTATCAGCACCTACGCAGCATCTAAACTCTGTGAAGAGTTAAATATTCCATTGCATATAAGACTTCACACTAATTACAGCACAATTTTAAGCAGTGATGCTAAAATGATATTGGAGAAAGCAAGTTCATTAAGTGCAATATCTGCGAAACTAGCCATTGAAATACCTCATAGATATAACCTCGATAAGAATATTAAAATCATTCGACAAGATGTAGATTTAGACTTGCTTGACCGCTATAACACTGGTGTATCAAAGAAGTCAGATAATGAGTTCATAGCTATTGGACGATTGGTGCCTAAAAAAGGATTTAAAAATCTTATTGAGGCATTTGCTAAAATTGACAGTTCATATGTTTTGAGCATATATGGTGATGGTCCGTTAAAACATGAGTTAGATAGAAGGGTAATTGAACTTGGCCAGCAGAATCGTATAAAGCTAAAGGGAACGTTTGGTCACCAAGAACTTATGTTAGATTTGAAACGAGCTAAAGCTCTAATTGTACCTAGTATCAGAGATAGCGGGGACGAAGATGGAATCCCGACGGTAATAGTGGAGGCCATGGCCTTAAAAACCATGGTTCTATGTTCAGACATAGGAGCGATTTCTGAGTTAATAGAGGATAGGGAAACGGGATATATTATTGATTGTACTAATATTGGCTTACTAAATAAAACATTGGATAAGGCGATTTCAGATGTTGACAATTGGCCAGCGGTACTAGAACAAGCTAATAAGAAAGTAAAATTAGAATACAGCAGAAAAATCAGTATTGATGATATCACATAAAGGAAAGATTAAATTTATAATAGTAGGGTCAGGCTTTATAGGGAAAAAGCATGAGTTTTTTATTAATCAACATCAAGATGCTGAACTTGTTGCAATTATAGATCCCAAGGAAGAAAATTCTGACTATAAGACTATTGAAGAGTTCTTGAATGAGAAAATCGATGTTGATGTTGCTTGTATTGCTACTCCAAATGGACTACATGCTAAGCAAGCTAAACAGCTCTTAAAAGCTGGAATACATACTGTTGTGGAAAAGCCTCTAGCTATTTCACTACATGAAGCTAAAGCATTAAAGCTTGCATCTGAACAATTTAATCGCAAGGTGTTTGTCGTTATGCAAAACAGATATAGCCCAGCAGCAATATGGTTAAAAGATTTATGTGATAAGGAATTGTTGGGAGATATTTTTATGGTGCAAATAAACTGCTTCTGGAATAGAGATGAACGATATTATAGCAAGGGAAGATGGCACGGTAATAAAAGTATGGATGGAGGTACATTGTACACTCAATTTAGCCATTTTATTGACTTGCTTTACTGGTGTTTTGGTGATTTCAACTCATTTGAGAGCAAATTCTATGATTTTAACCATAAATCTCTTACAGAAATTGAAGACAGCGGCATAGTAAACTTTAAGTTTGAACGAGGGGGAGTAGGACAATTTAATTATTCAACCTCGTGTTTCTCACGCAATTTGGAGAGCTCAATTACCATACTTGCTCAGAACGGTACTATAAAGATTGGTGGACAGTATATGGATGAAATAACACATTGCGATATTAAAGATTTTGACTTTGAACCAGTACTTCCTTATACGCAAGTATTTGGAAAATTTACTGGAAACGCGGCTAATCATCGCTTTGTTATTGACAATGTGGTAAACACATTAAAAGGTCATGATTCCGAACATACTAACTTAGATGAGGGTGTTGCCGTTGTACGAATAATTGAAGAAATTTACAATCAACGCAACTAAATCAATAACACTTTTCATCAGCGGAGACTTCCCTGAGGGGAATTCTAAAAACGCCAGAATAAAGAGTATTGCAAAGTTCTATCTAAAACACAAGTATAAAGTTCTTATTGTATCAGTTTACCCATCTAGGTTTTCCTTGGCTGAGAATAATCCTAAAGCTGGTCAATGGGAAGGAATAGAATATCGAAGCTTAAGTAGGAGCAAAGCATCTCAATCTAAATTTGGGCGTTTTATTCAGGTTATTTTCGGGCAGCTTGGGCTAGTGCTTTATATCCTTACGCAAAACAGATCAATTAAAAATGCGTATTTCTATTGTCCCCGATTTACAGATTTATTGATTCCAATGTTCGTTTGCAGATTAATGAACAAAAACATAATTGTGGATCAAACAGAATTATTCTCAGCTCGCCGAAAATGGCCACATGCACTGGAAGAGCGCTTAATCAGGAATTGGGCAAATAGTATATGGTGTATTTCGAGCAAGTTAACAGACTATTTTAAGACTTATCAATCCAAGGCAAAGGTCCAGCACTTACCAATATTTGTTGATTTGGAACGTTTTAATAAAACTGAAACAAATTCTAGATTTACCATTGGTTATTTAGGATCCTTTGATCAAAAGGACAATATTGAAGTATTGATAAATGGCTTTGCGCTAGTTTTAAAGAATTTTCCCGAATTGAAATTCAATTTATTTGGTTATTCTCCAAGGCTAGAATACTATTCTAACTATATTTCTCATTTAGGCTTGAATTCATCTGTCAAACTTTTTGGAGCGGTAACTTATAATGAAATACCCTCTTTATTGATGCGCTGTGATACTTTAGTAATAGCAAGGACTTCAGATCCCTTTGCCTCCTATGGTTATCCTTATAAACTAGGAGAATATTTTGCATCAAAAGTGCCGGTTTTAAGCAGCGAAATTGATGGATTCTCTTCTGAATTTACAGATGGAGTAGAGATGTTGAAGTTTGAAGAAAACAATCCAATATCATTTGCTCAGGCTATTAGAAAAAGATATACTGAAGTTGACTTAGCTGAGTCTATGGTTTCTAATGCTTTTCATTACGCTAAAACCAAATTTAGCATTGACAGCTATAGCGCGTTGCTATTGACTAGCACATCATAGAAATAGAGCCACCTGCCTATTTCCAAATCTCCCACCACTTCTTGTTACTCACATCTTCAGAATAGGTGTAACCATATCCATAGTTGTATTTATAACCATAGCCATAACTTCCGTTTCTTCCAACACCATTGAGTACCAGACCAATTTTTGGCAACTTGCCTGAGCGTTGTATAAGTGATATGTGTTCCAAGATTTTTACATCTGTAATTCCTGCTCTGATCATATAAATACTCAAATCAACAAATTTTGAAATCAATAAACTATCCGTTACTAATAGAGTAGGTGCCGAGTCTACTATGATATAATCGTACTGGGATTTCATTTGGTTCAAGAACTTCTCAAATCGCCCATTTAGCAAAAGCTCAGCAGGATTGGGTGGAATATAACCTGAAAGAATAACATCTAAATTTTCAAAGTTAAAGGCCTTATTTTGAATCAATTCGTCAACATCTGCGTTTTCATCATATAAGTAAGTTGTCAGACCTGCAGTGTTTTTATCTAATCCTAAGTACTGATGAAGTTGAGGATTTCTTAAATCTGCTCCAACTAGTAGGACCTTATAATTACTAGTAGCTAGAGATATTGAGGTGTTCAAGGACGTAAAGGTTTTACCCTCACTCTTTGTTGAAGAAGTAACCATATAAATTCTACATTCACCTTTTTCCCTGCTGCTATCCATATAGCTGAGGTTTGTTCGCACAACCCTAAATGCTTCAGCAAGTTCAGAGCGATCGTTAATACCTATTACTTCATTATCAGATTTTTGTATTTGAGGGATTTCCCCAATAAGAGGCAGATTTGGGTTGTTCAATTCCCTAACTACGTCCTCTTTTGTATGAATTTTGGTGTCGAGTAAGTATTTAAGGTAGACAAAAGCAAGTGGTAGAATAAGTCCAATAAAGAAGGAAATCAGATACTTTGTTCTTCTGTCAGGAGAAACTGGTTTACCATTTGTGAAAGCAAAATCAACAACTTTAATACTCGGTGAGGTAACAGCGCTGGTTAATGCAGCAGATTCTCTCTTTTCAAGTAGAAATAAATACAAATTTTCCTTTATAGATTGTTGTCGACTAATATTTCTTAATACTTTTTCCTTGTAAGGTATTGCACTTAGCTGCCCGCTAGTTTTGTTTTGGATGTTTCTTATTGATGCTAATTTTTCTTCAGTAGATTCAATATAATTGGTCATACTCAGTATAAGATTATACTTACCCTGAATGAGTTGATTATTAAGTGCTTGAACTGAAGGATGCAATTCAGTAGTACTCTGCAAAGTTCTGTTGCGTTCAGAGATAAGGGCATTATGTGCTCGTATTAATTCATTTAATCTACTGTCTGAAAGTCCGATATCAGCCGGGATATAATCCATACCATCGGAGTTTTCAATTCTACTTTTTAGTCCTTTGGCGAGTAATAACTGGGTGCTTACATCAACTTCATTGTTAAATGCATCTTCATCACGTCCCGTATACTTGCTCGCATCAATCTCAACAGAAACCATATTATTAGACTTCTTATAAGAAACAAGTGAAGTCTCAATGCTATCTAATTCGCTCACTAGCAATTTGATACGACCATTAACAAAATCTTCCGTGCTTTCTGCAACCTGCTTTCTATCGTTTTGTCCATCCAAATCAAATTGCTTTATCACCTCATTGAGGATGGCCTCATTTTTTTCTTTAATTGGACCATTGATACTGAGCATTAATATCTCACTACCAGCTCCCAGCTGAACGATATTCAGCATTTTGGACAAACTAGCTGCTCTACTTAATGTAGATTTATAGGCAAACGAAAAAGGTGTTTTGTTTTCAGCCTTCTGTTTATAATCAGAACCTTCTATTTTGTCTATTTTAAAAGTAAAGTTCTTATACTCAACCCAATCACCAATCTTTATTTTTTCTTTAGAATAGCCACTTTCTAAGCTTAGGGTATAAGTGTTTGGGGTGTTGAATACTATATTAAAATTTGGAGATGAGGACAGGCTGGCAGAATCATTCATTATCCAAGTCACATTAAAAGGCTTGTTACTTCCCCATAATTCCGATGTTCTAACTTGTCCTTTAGAGAAATATGAAGTTTCTAGATCTAAAGCTGTCACAACTTTCATGAGTAGCTTTTTAGAATGAAGAATTTCAATTTCATTGTCAAGATTAATGCCTTGGTTCAAGAATGACCCATTTACTGGCAAACCAGATAAGTCAATCGCTCCACCTTTAGATTCATCGAGAATTTTTATGGTAGCGTATGTATTGTAAATATTTTGAGAATATCTAAGTTGAATCTTTGCTATTGCTAAAGCTATTAAGATACCAGTCAGATACAAAGGCCAAAAACGCAAATACTTAAGGGCTATTTCCTTAATGTTTATCCCGTCGCTGTCTTTAAACTCGAGTAGTTCTTGATTATTCATTTTTATCTTGTCAACAGTATAATAGTAGTAGTCGCTACAGTTACAACCCTCAGTAGTTCCGTGAAATCGCCAATGGCTCCTGCAGATTTAACTTCTGCGAAGTTCGGTTCCACGTATATGATATCGTTTTGTTTTAAATAATAGTAAGGGCTGTTTAACCAGTCTGAAGAAGTAAAATCCACTCGTATAGATGTTCTTACACCATTAATTTGTCGAATAAGCAATACATTATCGCGTTTACCATTAATGTTGAAATCTCCTGCCAAACCAATAGCCTGTGGCAAACTAATTGATTCCTCATCTATTTTATATGTACCAGGGTTATTGACAGCACCAAGCACAGTAATTTTGTAATTGATTATTTTAACCTGAACAATTGGATCTGTAATGTATGTTTTTAAGCTATCTTGAAGGAGTTGCTGAACTTCTTCAATGGTTTTTCCCTTAACTTTAATACTTCCAAGAATAGGGAATTGAATATTTCCATCAGCATTAACTAAGTATCCGCTACTCCCTGCAATGCTTGCATCAGAATTCGAAAAGCGAAATGGAACTACACTGTTATCATCTAAGGCGCTAATATTGACAGACAGTATGTCGTTTATTTCAACTACTGGATGAGCGTAAATTGAATCAATTTCGTCCAAAGTAGTCTGGTCTATATCTTGGAAATAAACTATGTCTTTTTTAGACGCACAACTTGTGAAAAGTAAAATAATCAGTGCGTATTTTAAATATTTCATCTTTTGCTTTAAGAAGGTATAATATGCAAACATATTGAAATCAGCTCTGTTCAATTTAATGCAGTTTCACAAAGTTCTGAACATCATTTGCTTATTTCTATATTGTCGACTAAAGTAATAGACTATTTGACTGGATGCTATGTTATTAAACAGAAGTAGCTATTAAAATACATATTGTAATATTGTCTAAGATTTCAGTAATGGGACTATTTAGAAAGAAAAAAGTCAAACTAATAGAGCTTATGCAAGGCATGACTGATATTCACTGTCACATTTTGCCTGGTATCGACGATGGTGCCAAAGATGTTGGTCAGAGTCTTTCGATGATATCATTATACCGCAAGCTTGGTTTTGTTGGGGCAATTGCAACTCCTCATATTTTAAAAGGTGCATATCCGAATACTGCTGAAACAATTTCTATGTCTTATTCAAGCTTAAAACTAAAAGAAGAAGAGTTTCAGCCATTTAAATTGTCATACGCTGCAGAACATATGATAGATGAGGATTTTGAGCAGATGATTCAAAGCAAAAGTGTTCTACCATTAGTTGGAACTAAAGTGCTAGTAGAGATGTCTTATAGACTTAAACCTCATGGACTTAAGGAAACCTTATTTAAACTGGGTATGGCTGGTTTTCAACCAATCTTAGCACACCCAGAACGCTACGTTTTTCTTAACACTGAAAAAGAATATTTAGATTTATTTAAGATTTGCGAATTTCAACTGAATGCATTATCGCTTTCAAACCACTATGGTCCAGAGGTTCAGAAAAAAGCGTATAAACTTTTACTAAAAGGTCAGTATAGCTATATAGGAACAGATGCCCATCACGAGAGACACTTAGAGAAGCTAGCTCAAATTGAAATTCCAAGCAAGTATCTTAAGGCTGTTTCTGAAATTATTGAGTCTACTAAAAACCTGGTTCTCAATAATTGATAAAAGTTGACAACCTTATAGAATTGCGAACTAAATTTGCTCGACACAATGAACATCTCGTTTGATAATACTGAGATTGCCTTTAAACATCAAAGCAGCTCCGATTTGTTAAAAGCGAAAAGGCTTTTTCAATTGTTTTCTAATTCATTTCTCGTTGAAAAAGGGCCTTTATTAGCCAATTTTGGTTTGAGCATTGGATTACCTATAAAAGGCCTTATAAAGCGAACAGTTTTTCATCAGTTTTGTGGTGGTGAGGACATTGAAAGCTCATACGCATCAGCTAAAGAACTGTATGAAAGTGGGATAGGAGCAATCTTAGATTATTCTGTAGAAGGTGAAGGCAGCGAAAAAAGTTTTCAGCGTTCTTTTAAAGAATTATCTGAAGTAATAAAATACGCTTCCAAACATCCTGAATTTCCCTTTGCTGTTTTTAAATGCAGCTGTTTGGGTTCTATTGAAGTGATGAGAAAAATTACTGAGAAGGAAGTCTTAACAGAGAAAGATAAGAAGAGGTACGAAGAGTTTAAGAAAAGAGTAGATGCGTTATGTCAACTTGCTTTTGATTTACAGGTAAAACTGTTTATTGATGCTGAAGAAAGCTGGATACAGGATGCCATTGATGAATTGTGTTATAGCATGATGCGAAAGTATAATATTCATCAAACCATAGTGTTTAATACTATTCAACTTTACAGAAAAGGCAGAATTGAGGAAATTGAAAAGCAAATTGATCTAGCTAGAAAATCCAAATACTACTTAGGATTTAAATTGGTGAGGGGAGCATATATGGAGAAGGAAGCAGAAAGAGCTGAAGAAAAAGGGTATCCCAATCCTATACAAGATTCAAAAGAGGATACAGACCGAGACTATAATACTGCTCTAAGAATTTGCATGAAAAATTCAGATATTACAGAACTCTGTGCAGGTACTCATAATGAAGAAAGTTGTTATTTATTGGCTGAGCTGATAGATAAGAATAGTTTTAAACGAAATGATCAACGTTTCTGGTTTGCTCAGCTTTATGGCATGAGTGATCACATTAGCTTTAATTTAGCTGCAGCTGGTTATAATGTTGCTAAGTACTTGCCATATGGCCCTGTAAAAGAAGTCTTACCGTACTTAGCGCGCCGAGCAAAAGAAAATTCTTCAGTAAAGGGTCAAGCGGGGAGAGAATTACGCCTTATCAATCAAGAAATCAACCGCAGAAAACTAGTCTAATTCATTTAGCCTGCTGTTTAATATTTTACTAAATTTTTCAGCTCCTTTTCTGTTGAGGTGATCATTATTATAAAAGTCATTTAGGTCGAACTCATTGGATGCAGAATAATCCCAATATGGAATACTGAAATCAGTGCACAACTTATTGATGACTGCACGGTTTTCTGATAAATATTTAGGATTTCTAAACTTATTGTGAACTGTATAAGTAGGTGAAGCGAATAGCACAATTTTAATATTTTCTGCCTGTAGGTATTTGATAAAACCTTTTAGATCTTCTACTATTTCAGCCTTCTCAGTAGTGTTTTTAACGCGATTATTAAATTTTTGCGCCCTTCTCTTACATGCAATTTCTGTCATTAATGATTTATCTTGTCCAGTATAAGGTAAAAAGCCATTATGTATACTATCCAAAAGATTTACACCCGTTTCTACATCATATTGGATGTAATTCTGGCCTCTGTA
This sequence comes from uncultured bacterium, assembly GCA_965368435.1. Classification (GTDB taxonomy): domain Bacteria; phylum Bacteroidota; class Bacteroidia; order NS11-12g; family UBA9320; genus JAHEKB01. The sequence continues at coordinate 7,273 of CBDUMX010000007.1, read as the reverse complement.
TTTTACCCAATTGGTTAAATCTTTCTTAAGATATGAAATACTCACAACTGGGGTATAACCCCAAAAGAATGGAGAAAGATTGGCCAATAAGTAACTGTCGTCCTTATACTTAATCCCATGGGCATAATATGACCATTCATTAGCTATCCCTTGTGAAGAGAAGCTGAACGAATGAAAATCAACACTGATTAAAACTCGTTTGAGATTAGGCATTTGATTGCGATACTTCTCACATATTCTGCGATCGAAGTACAAGGACTGGCCTTGGTGGGCTAAGTTATATGTCGACAAAGAAAACTGCTTTGGGTCGACTGCATAATGAGCATGTGAGTTACCCATTACGAGTTGTTGTATTTCTGAGTTGATACCATCTATTTTAACTTTATACAAAGACGGTCTTTGCCGCAGGTATAAGTCGAAAATACCTACTATAACCACAATTGGCATTAGAAACAATATTCCTTTTTTTAGAAAGTCTTTCATATTAGAATTGGAAGTATATAAAGTCTTGGACAGACTTCCCGAAGGAGCTTAGTATGCAGAACAATAAGGTGTAATATATCGCGTATCTCAGGTATGTTTTTTTATAGAATATAGATACTAAAAGTTTAGAATGACTTAAGGCTTCAACTAGAATTAATGGAAGCACAAATCGAAATAGATACATTCTATATTGATCGGGAATAGCTATGTTGTTAGCGATTCTTTTGATGATCTCTAAGGCGTGACTCATGTTTTCAGCTCTAAAGAAAATCCAGGCAAAAGATACCACCGTGAATATGAATAAAACTTTAGCTACATTTATTAGACTGGAAGATACATTGGATGAAAAAACAGCAGTTGATGCTTTGTGTTTTTGATTTATAAAGAAGTAAGCAGGAATGAACATTGCTGCATGAATTCCTCCCCAACATATAAAGGTCCAATTTGCGCCATGCCAAAAACCTGAGATTAAAAAAACCAAGAGTATGTTTCTGATAACTTTAATTTTTGAGACCTTGGAACCGCCTAACGGGATGTATAAATAATCTCTGAACCAGGTTGATAAAGAGATATGCCATTTTCTCCAGAATTCACCTATTGTTTTGCTGAAATATGGAAAGTTGAAATTCACCATAAGTTCAATTCCCATCAGCTTGGCAAGTCCCCTTGCAATGTCAGAATATCCACTGAAATCACAGTAGATTTGTATTCCAAAATACACTACAGCTAATGCTATTACACCTCCATTATAATGGGTGTAGTTTGAAAAAACATCATTAACTACTGGAGCCAGTGAATCTGCAATTACTACTTTCTTAAACATTCCCCACAGTAAAAGTTTTAAGCCATCTACGCTTTGATTGTAGTTGAATTTACGATGGCTTAAAATTTGTGGAAGTAAATTAGATGCCCTCTCAATAGGCCCTGCTACTAATTGAGGAAAAAACGCCACAAAGGCTCCAAACCCAATGAGGTCTTTTGTTGGTTTTAGTTGACCTTTATAAATATCTAGGGTATAAGACATAGTCTGAAAAGTATAGAAACTTATTCCGACCGGGAGAATAATGTTTAAGGTCCACGGGTCTATGTTTAAGCCCAATTCATTCATGGCGGTAACCATTGAATCTACAAAGAAGTTGTAGTATTTAAAGAAGCCCAATAACCCTAAGTTAAACACTACGCTAATGGCTAACCATACTTTTTTTTTCGTTGCACTATATACTTTTTGTCCAACGAAGTAATCAACCAATGTGCTTAGAATGATTAAAGATAGAAACCTATAATCCCACCAACCGTAGAAAACATAACTAGAAATAAGTAGTAATACATTTTGTAACTCAAGCCGTTTTTGTAGGACAAACCAATATAGTAGATAGACTGCTGGGAAAAAAATGAAAAATTCAATGGAATTAAACAGCATTACTTATTGTTTAAGCGAAAATAGTTAATGAGGAAGTTTAGCGAATATTAGGTTATTAACACCTTTTAACGCACCAGAGTTACTGTTGCAGAATGTGATCTTCTCACTCCATCAACGCCAAGGGTTTCTACCAAGACTGCATATGCGTCTTGCTGGCAATCCTTCCCAAGATATGTTCCATCCCATCTATGGTAGTAGTCGAAACTTTCAAATACCAACTCTCCCCATCTGTTATAGATCTTAATGTGGTAGTCTTTTATGTATATAGCTGGAGTAACAAATAAATCGTTTAGATTGTCGGCATTTGGTGAAAAGGCATTGGGTATCCAAATCAGAGATCTTACAGGAGAACAATCGACATTAGATATGCTAATAACTTCATCTTCACCATTAAATGTATTTCTGTGACCAATTATACGATAACAGTAATTTGCTCTCTGGTTTAGGTTGGTATAAATATCCGTAAGACTAGTATCTTGATAGTCAGTTGTGCTAATTGCTGTAAAACTACCATCCGGATTTTCTATTTCTATGGTGTAATAATTTACATCCTGTTGCCAGCCTTTATAGGTGCTCCAATCTAACATTGGACGTTGCTCTAAGGTTGAATCTGTACTTGCATGTAGCAATATTGTTTTTCCAAAATTGCTGATTGGACTAGTATCACCGCAAACATCCACTGCATACGAGCGATAAAAGTAAGAACGGTCGTCAACTTCAACTTCTTTATCTTCAGAGTTAAAGCTATTGGCATCTAACTCCCGCAAAAGCCTATAATCAATTCCGTCTACTGATTTCTCTAAAATGTACTTCTCAATTGGCATTCGAGCATTAGGTACACTATCCCAGTCTATGGTTATATAAGCATCATCCACTACACTGGCTCGAATTAATTCGTTGGCTTGGAGCGTGTTTGTCCATATTGGTGAAGCCGCGCAAGTATCACTCAAAGACCATTGAGCATTTCCCTGTTCTTCAACTGCTTGTATTTTGTATCGATGCAGGACATTACAATGCACAGTGCTATCAATGTATTCCAATGTATTGGCATCAACACTAGCTAAATAATCAAATGTATTTTCTTGCTCCAAATTTTCCCTTAATATTTCATAGTGCGAAACCTCTGACCAGCCGCTATAAGCGTTCCATTTCAGTCCTACAGCATCAATTAAAGATTTCGCTCCAACTTCAACTGAACAGTGTGGACCAATGCTCAAAGTGTCAGAGATTAGGCCGCAGGTGTTTTGTACAGCTACTTTATAGCAGTATGATTGATTTAAGGTGTTGTTTCCCTTGTGAATATAACTATTGTTAGTTCTTTGATTTTCTGAGTGAATCGCTTGGAAATTTCCATTTTGCTCTTGATAAATAATGTAGGAATTGAAATCTATCAATTGACATTTATTAAAATCAATGATTATATCTTCATCATTCAAAACAGAAACTCTCAGTACTTCGATGTTTGGGGGATTTATTGTGTCACCTATTACAAAGTCTTCTAAGGCAATGGAATCTTTGCATCCTAAAATGTCGGTCACTACAAGTGCGATATTCAGTGTGCCCGTGTCGTAGGCGGTTATTTTTGGTCGTTCAATATCAGAATCTCCCCATGGGAAATACCATTTATACGACACTATAGTCGTGTCGCTTTCAATTTCACTTTGTAGCTGAAATTCTTTGCCAACACATTTAGCAATTTCTTTAGCGTCAATTGACGCATCCACCTTATACAATACTATTTCAGTTTCTGTGCTATTAGAGCATCCTCGCGAAGTTGTTGCTGTTAGGCTGACCAAAGGTTTTTGATCATCAGCAAACAGAAATACTGGAGTATCAACCGAAGTTGTATGTACTGTTGGCCCTTGAATGAATTTCCATACATATGACTCTATTTCAACATCACCATTTTCTTTTATCGGCCAAAAGCTCAGTTCTGTATCAAAGCACAAACCATCATAATCAAATTTAGGCTCGGGGTATGGGTCGACGTAAATCGTATCTATAGGTGGTAGGGTGTAAGAACAACCGAAAGTATCGCTTAAAATAAGCATTGGAATGTAACGTCCTGCCTCATAGTATGTATGAGTAATGCTGTCTTGGTTTTCTATTACATTGCCATCACCCATATCCCATTCGAAATAGTGAGCGCCTTCACTTTCTGAGCTAAAGGAAACTTCTAAAGGCACGCAACCCTCTTTTTTGTCGAAATTATAGCTCCCCACAGGTCCGTTTACAAGTACAAAATCTTTGTAAATAGCAGAATCTATGCAGCCCCATTCGTCTTCTATTATTAAGCTAACCGTGAATGTTCCAGCTTTTAAATAGAGCTTAGAAGGATTCTTTTCTGCTGAAACAGATCCATCTCCAAAGTCCCATAAATATTTGACAATTTGTCTATTGGTGGAGCTAGAGAAGTTTTTGAATTGAACAAAAAGTGGGGGACAGGCGGTTTGTAAGCTATCTGCATCAAATTCAGCAAACAATTTTTCATGTTCGATATCGATTACTTCATTTAAGACAGTTACGCAGCCATTAGGCTCTGTAATTGTCAAGCTTATATTATAGATGCCGCTTTCGGGCAGAATTTTATATTCACTGATTTTGCTTCCGGTAGTACCGTCATCGAAATCCCACTCAAGATCAAGAGTATTTAGATCGTATTCTGGAGCTACAAGTTGAAATATGAATTCATTGCCATCACAATTTGAAAATCTGCGAATTTTAATCCTTGAGTTAAATACTCCGTCAACAACAAATGGAAATTCATCCCTGCCTATACATCCATTGCTATCTACTCCAACTAATTCGATGAGATATAATCCTTCAGCGCCATCTCCAGGTTTTAGAAGGGTATGTGTAATTGTGCCAGTGTCGCTTATCGGTATTTTTTTATTATCAATTAACCAATAAAGCTCGGCAAAGTCATTGGGGTTAGAAGTGCATCTCAAACTAACATCTACTGGGGCACAAGTTTGTGGTCCGCTAACTTCACCGGTTACTGTAGGCCCTGTTATTACAATTGTTTTTGAGATAGAGTCGACGCAGTTGTTAGAGATATTGGAAACAGTTAAGCTAACTGGATATTCCCCTGCATTTTCAAATGTGTGTTCTATAGATGAACCATATAATGTAGTATCGTCAATGCTCCAAACATATTCATGGCTTCCGTCAACTTTGCCAGCTAAAAACAGCATGGTAGATGGACTACAATAATCGGTAGAATGAGTAAAGAGTGCTTCTGTTGTGCTGCGTGGAAATTCAATGAGGTAAGAAGCGCTATCGATACAACCTGAAGTAAAGTTATAGGCAATTAGAAAAACGATGTGATTGTGGTATGCAGAATCGAATTCTTGCTTTTTACCATGCCGCACTTCTTTATTAGCTGGATAAGGTGAATATATATGCCACACTGCACTATCGGCTCCAGTGCTCACATCTGTTAAAACAATTGGGTCTTTAGTGCATAGAATCGCCTCTTTTGCTGAAATTAAAGCATGAGGAGGGTCTACAAATAGTTGATCTTCACCTAAAAAAGTATCTCTGCAACCATTGTTAACGGTTATTAACATTATGTCATACCATCCAGAATCTAAATCCACTTTATAGGCAGCATTATATCCCAGGCTGAAAGTGCTAAAGTCTGAGCCTTTGCCTATTTTCCATATTGAAGAGTCAATGGTAATTGAATCAGTTGAAGTGGTATTGGTATAAAACACTTTTTCATTATTGCAGACATTTTCAGTTCCAAGAAGAAAACTTGGATCAGTTTTTTCACCTACAATAATCTTAACACTATCAATCGCTATACATCCATTTACACTTTCTTTTTGAAGTTTCACCATGTAAACACCAGCTTCTGTAAAGCTATGGCTGCACGAGTTTGAAGTGGTTATAGTATCAGTTCCATCATCGAAATTCCAACTGTATTTAGTGATTTGCTCGAAGGCCTCACTATGATCTGAAAGAGTTACTAATAAGGGATGACAACCTTGGTATAGATCAGACCTTAGGTCTATTTCTAGGGATTTTATACTTATGACCTTATCAAGGGTGTCCTTGCATGCTAAGATATTTGAAGCGATCAACCGAGCTTTATAATTACCGAATTTTGTGAATGTAGCACCTACTTGATAGTAGGTTCCGAGATTTTCTCCATTCACTATCCATTGAATATTGGTGGTATTGGTACTGTTGTTGGTTAAAAGCACGGTAAGTGGCTTTTGGCAGCTTACAGAATCACTCATAGTGAATTTTGCATTTGGACTTTCTTCTATTTTGATATATGCAGTCTTTGTTTCTGTAGCCTTGCATTGAGCATCTACAGTAGCGGTTAATTTTACGGTGTAGACTCCAGGTTCTGTATATGTGTGAACTGTGTTTAAACCGCCGCTCGCATCTCCGTCGCCAAAGTCCCATCTGAAACTTATGCCATTAGTGGTTGGTTGCGTTGAATTATAGAATTCTATGGTTGCGGGATTACAGGCAGAGGTTTTATTTACATAGAAATCAGGATAGAGGGGTTGAATTTTAATAAAGTTTACAAAGCTTTTTGTAGCGGAACAGCCATTTGCTTTTGTAATTGTAAGTTTTACTGTGTAGCTTCCTTTAGATGTATATGTATGCTTGGGATTCTTTTGGTTGGATGAATTGCCATCACCAAACTCCCATAAATAAGTATCTGAGCTCGATGTATTGAGCGAATAATCAGTAAATTGAACTTCTAGTGGACTTTCACAATAGAATCGCTTATCGGCGCTTATTTTTATGATAGGTGTTTTTAATACATCGATATAGTCAGTTTTTATGAGTTTGCTTTGGCATTTGTTTTGGTCGACAACAAGCAATGAAACCGTGAATTTTCCTGCAAGTTGGTAGGTGTGACTAGCATTGGAATCATTTTTAGTGTTCCCGTCACCAAAATCCCAGGTGTATTTATCGATGGGTGCATCGCCCAAGCTAACCTTTTGTTTGACGTTGGTGGTAAATGGTATGCAGCCACTTAGTTTATCTGCAATAAAATCCGCCGTTGGGTTTTTGAATACAGTAATATATGAAGTTTTTGATTCAGTGGAAATATTGCCTGCGGAATCAGTAACCGTCAGTGTCACCTCATATACTCCGGGTTGATAGTAAATTGCTTGAGGGTTTTCCAATGATGAGTAATTGCCATTTCCGAAGCTCCACCTGTATCGAACATTAGTGCCGCTGCTTGTATTTTCAAATTTTATAGTGACTGGAGCACAGCCTTTTGTAGTGTCGGAAGTGAAATCCGCATTCTGCCCTTGAGCTAATAATTGAGTACAGCTTAGAATTAAGGCAGCAATTAAGGTTAAATGCGCTTTCACGGGTAAACAAAGATAAGACGAAAGA
>CBDUMX010000006.1:0-24065 GCA_965368435.1 uncultured bacterium | reverse complement strand
TAGAATTTACATTTTTGATATTTCATTTTTAATTATTCATTAATGGGCTACTTTTGCAAACCTTTAAAAAAAGCAAACAAGCAATAGATAATAATGAAGAATAAAGGATTTGTACAGGTGATTACGGTGCTATTAATCTTAGCAAGTATTTACCAGTTATCATTTACATTCAAGACTCGCTCGATAGAGAAAAAAGCTAAAGCAATTGCGGAAGCTAAATTCACCAATCAGTCTGCACGCGATTCGTTCCAAAAAGTATATTTAGATTCTTTAGGTCCGGAAGTTGTTTACAATTTGGGAATTGGAAAATTCACCTATCAAGAATGTAAAGAGGAACAGTTGAATTTGGGACTGGATTTACAAGGGGGTATGAACGTTACCTTGGAAGTATCTAATCCAGATATCATCCGTTCTATGGCAGGTAAAACCAAGAATGCTGAGTTTTTAAAAGCTCTTGATAATGCAGAAGCTCAATACTTAGGACAAAGAAATTTTGTTGATGTACTAGCTGAAGAATACAATAAAATTGCTCCAGACGGAAAGCTGGCTAGTATCTTTTTTAGCAGAGAGCTGGAAGAAGAACTTCCGAATGGCTTTGAATCTACAAATTCAGAAATATATGACTACTTGAAGAAAGAGTCGGAAAGTGCAATTGATAGAGCATATGAGATTATCAGTACCCGTATTGATAAATTTGGTGTAGCTCAACCTAATATCCAACGACTTGACAACGGAAGAATTCTAGTTGAACTACCTGGGGTCGATGATCCTGATAGGGTTAGAAAAGTACTACAAAGCTCAGCAAAACTTGAGTTCTGGAATGTTTATCCAAACTATGAAGCTTATACTTATCTCGAAACTGTAAATAAAATCATTTACGGCAAAACCAAGTTAGAAGACACTGCTTCAACCGATGCTGGTCTTACACCAGTTGAAGAAACTACAGAAGACTCGTCTCTTTTAGCTCAAGATAGTGAATTGGGTTCATTAGATATTTCTCCTGATTCTCTTGCCAATGACAGTTTAGCAAAAACTGAAGCTGAGAAATTGGCCGAGAATCCAGTACTTTCTAGAATAGTTCCTAACTTATCACAAGACAATTCAAATTGGGGTGCCGGTGCTCATGTTGGTTATATAGCAGCAAAAGACCGTGCGATTTTTGAAGAATATTTTGCTAAACCAGAAGTAAAAGCAGCACTTCCTGCTAATTTACATTGGAAGTGGAGTTTTAAACCTACTGGGGATGCTGGTCAATTCTATATGCTTTATGCCTTAAAATCTGGAAGAGACGGCGAGCCTGCATTAGCTGGTGATGTTATCACTGATGCCAGACCCGCTAGAGAAATAACTGGACAGTTATCGGTTAGCATGAGTATGAACCAAGAAGGTGCTAAGGAATGGAAAAGAATTACCGCAGCAGCAGCAAAAGCTAATCCTAAGGAGAATGTAGCTATTGTTCTTGACAATTTGGTTTATAGTGCACCTACGGTTCAAGGCGAAATTCCAAACGGACAATCGAATATCTCAGGAGGCTTTGACCAGCGAGAAGCAGAAGATTTATCAAATATTCTTAAGGCGGGTAAATTACCTGCTCCGGCTAAAATTGCTGGTGAGAGTACAGTAGGGCCATCATTAGGAGCGAAAGCAATTAAAGCGGGTCTTATTTCCTTAGCTGTTGGGTTTATGTTAGTAATACTATTTATGGTATTTTACTATGGCAAAGCAGGACTTTATGCTGATATTGCTCTCTTAGCTAACCTAGTGTTTATCATTGGTGTATTAGCTGGCTTACACGCAGCATTGACTCTGCCAGGTATGGCTGGTTTGGTACTAACCATAGGTATGGCAGTCGATGCGAACGTACTGGTGTTTGAAAGGATACGTGAAGAAATGAGGGTCGGTAAAGGCCTGAAATTGGCTGTTAAAGATGGATATCAAGGTGCTTATTCCTCAATTATAGATGCAAACATCACTACCATAATTGCTGGTATAATTCTATGGGTGCTAGGTAAAGGACCAGTTATGGGATTTGCCGTAATTCTTGTAATAGGTATTTTATCTTCTCTTTTCACATCAATATTCTTAACTAGATTATTCATTGACCGAGATTTAGATAAAGGAAATGAAACTTCATTTTACACCAAAATGTCTACCAAGATGTTTACTAATTTCAATATTAACTTTATTGGAAGACGTAAAGTGTTTTATGCTATATCAAGCATCATTATTGTTGCCGGTATAGTGTCGTTAGTTACACGTGGTGTGTCTACAGGTGTTGATTTCAAAGGAGGATGGAGTTATGTTGTTAACGTTGAGAATGCTTCGGTTAGCCAATTGAGAAAATCGCTAAATGATAAAATAGAAGCCAATAATGAGGTTAAAACCTACGGCGCTTCGGATCAATTCAAAATAACAACCTCATATATGATTGACAGTAAAGATCTAGCTGTTGATTCTATTGTTCAGTCGACTTTATTATCCGCTCTTGCAGACTATAATGTTGACGTTGATGATATTCAATCTTCAAGCAAGGTTGGACCAACAATAGCAAAAGATATTAAAGTAAGATCTACTTGGGCAATTGCCATCGCACTTATAGGTATGTTTATATACATTGTTGCGAGATTTAGAAAGTGGGGTTTTGGTTTAGGTGCAACAGCTGCTCTTTTCCACGACGTTATGATAGTGTTCTCAATCTATTCCATTTTCTGGGGTATTTTACCTTTCAGTTTAGATATAGACCAAGCCTTTATTGCAGCGATTTTGACTGTAGTGGGATATTCTATAAATGATACGGTGGTTGTGTTTGATAGAGTACGTGAGTTTTTAGAACAACACAAACACGAATCAGATTTAGGAGGGGTTATTAATGATGCTATTAATCAGACTTTAAGCAGAACATTAATTACGTCTTTAACCACTTTATTGGTAATATTAATACTCTTTGTATTTGGAGGAGAGGGATTGAAAGGATTTACCTTCGCACTTCTTGTAGGTGTTGCTGTGGGAACCTATTCTTCTGTATGCGTGGCAACTCCTATAGTTGTTGACTTCTTCAAAGTTCAACGCAATAAGAAAAAATAAAACATATTAGAAATAATACAAGAAGCCTTCCAGTAATGGAGGGCTTTTTTATTTTGGTTCTAGACTCATTACATAGTCGAAACTCTCATTGAGATATTTTGCCACATTGTCGAGATCCTTTAACATTTCATCCGGAATTAGAACATAGCCTTTCATTACGGCATTGTAAGAGATAAAAAGATTAGAATTAAACTCCTTTATATATTTCTCTTGTACCTCTTTAGAGAAACGTATACCAATTTCACCTGCCTTGTTGAGTAATGAGAACATATAGCCATTTGCTGAGGTATAAGGCATAGTCTTGCCTTTCCTCTCAAAGCGATCGCACTTCGCCACTAATGCGTCATAGATCGCAAGTTTATTGGCGTATATATTGTTACTATCCAAATCCTTTTAATTCAAGCGAAAAGTTAATCAAGCCATCTTTTGTAGCGGCAAATATGATAGTCAGATTGAATCTCAATGATATAAACTCCTCCACTTTGAATTTCATCTAAACTTACTTTCTGACCATCGAGTCTTATTATCGTTAATTGTATGTTTTTGTCTCTAATGAGTTCTTCTAAGCTTCTTTGCTGATGCCGCACACATTCTTTTTCTTTCTTGGATTTCTGTAAAGATAGCTCTTCTAGGATATCAAAGTTTGTAGCAATAATTTCATTTCCATCATAATAAAATCTTACTGTCCATTCCCCTGCTGGTAAATTACTGTGAGAGATATTTGTCCAATAGTAATAATACCAATAATCTCGGTCTAATGTTACACTGTAGTTAAACCACTCAACTCCATTGGGGTTGACCCATCTTGTTGTAAGCTCTTTCCCCTTTCGCAATCCATAAAGTTGAGCCCAAAAGTTTAATGCAGAGTCGCTGCTAGCTTTAAATTCGTATGGTGCTGATTTTAAGTGTGCTCGATTTCTTAATAGAGATAGGTTTAACTGATTATTATTGGCAAAACCAAATTCAAAAATGCCCAGGCTTGTGTCATATTCAGGAGGATTAACAAATAAACTACTATTGTTTCCGCAATTGCCATGAAATGGATCTACTAAATAAGAACTATCATACCACAGCTCAAAGTGCAAATGTGGGTCAGTACTGTTTCCACTGCTTCCAATTTCTGCTATTTTTTGCCCAATACTTACTGTGTCGCCATTGCTCACAACAGCACTATTCTTTTTCAAATGGCCGTAGTAAGTGTAGTAATCATTTTCGTGTTTTATAGCAATGTAGTTTCCTAGTTTCTTTGCAAGCTCTCCGCTTGTTTCCCTGTCGTAAAACGTGTCAACAGTAAAGGTCACAACTCCTGTCGCCGCAGCAAGAACTGCCACCCCGGAATCCATTTGTCTAAAACTTCTAATTGTGAAATCTGTACCTTGATGCCCTTCATAGCTCTTGCTACCGCAATTGTGATCATATACCGCTACACTGTCCCAATCTACATAATTTACAATGACCCAGTCTTTGCCTTCAGTTCCTTCTATTGGCAGCTGGAGGAATGCCTGAGACCATGCTATATATGAAAATAAGGTAAGGCTGATGCAATAAATTAATTTCATAGTGGCTCACAATCACTTGTAATGCTATTGATTGGGCAAAGCATCAAACTGCTTTCTTTTCTCATTAAACCAATTTTGCATGTCTTTAGGTTTAGTCATTAGTTCGCGCATTTTGCCCATAGCTTCTATATGAGCTCGATCACCCGCTTGAAACATTTCCATTCCATGTTTCTTACTGAGGTCAGAAATCTCTTCAAAAGTGTTGGCTTGAAACTCAAGATCACATGCACCACCTAATTGTTTGCAATTCATTGTTTTCATACAATTTGATTTATATTCAAATCAAATGTAGATGCTAAACATTGGAATTACAATCCTGCTATTACAAAGCCATGTCTAAACATGCCTTATTAAATAACAAAACAATATAAGATAGCATCGGGCTAAAGCTTATTATGAGCTTTTCATTTAAACTGCAATACTTGTAGCTTGCAGTCAAAAGTCATACAGAGGAACGCATGCTTAATTCACAGTATAAACACTATTTAAATTTCAGTTTGCCAATGTTTTTACCAATTTCCATCCCTTGGTCCAGACCTACATATATTGCAGCACGATAGTGAATACCACCATATAGCCTGCTTACCGCTGCTTCTTCTGCAAAATCATAAAAGGAGGCAAAATACCTTGGTGATCCGTCAATATCTGTTCTGTTCTCATGCGTTTTGTCAACGAATGCATAGTTATCACCCAAAAATTCAGTTAAAACTTGAGCTGTTGCACCAGACTGTACAGAGTGACCTGAAGTATATTCAGGAAAGGGAGGTGTACTAAGGGGTATCGACCATGAATTATCCATTAAGTCGTGGATATATGTAATGGGTCTTACTAAGTTGTAGGTGTATTTTGCATTCCAGCAAGAAATAAAGGCATCGTGAATAGCCATTCCTAATTTTGCATATAATTCAGCCGTTTTAGCAAGGTTTGCATCCTCTTCCTTTAATATTTGCATCATAATCGAATAAGAATGACCAGGAGGTGTTGCTGTATTTCCAGGATCATCACTCCAAAACTCTGCAATAACTTTCTGTTCGTTGGTTAAATTATTTACTGTCTCATATACCTCTTTTGCTTCTAAATAAAAGGCTGAGCCTGTGTCAGTAGAATAGCTAGGCGGTGGGATAGGTAAAAGATCGGCAACATTCGTTTCCAGAAAAGGTCTAACTTGTCCCCAATATGGTTGCAAAGGAATAGGTGTATTAACATCTGTGGGCACCCATAAACCAGCTCCTGTTGGCACTACATACGAAGCAGGGAAATTTGATTTATAACATTCTCCCTGTCCATCTGTATTGGCAAAGGCTATAATAGCATTAGCAACGGATTTTCCATATGCAGAAGAACGATCGATTACTTCTTGAGAAGATTCTGATTTGAATTGTTGCTCATATTGCAATTCTAAATTATTTATTAAAGTGATATTGTCTGCAGAACTAGTCTGAAAGCAGTTTTTAACCATTGTTCCTAGGATAGCGTTGGCTACCGCTCCCCAATGGTATTCTAGATTAGCATCAACTGAAGGTATTGTACCTGTACTGAAATCAGTTAATTGACCTTGCAGGGTTTTAAAACCTGGCATTCCATGGCGTACGCCTTCGTATAGTGCTAGACCTGTATACCCATAAACTCTTGCTGCTACAGGTGGTGAGTATCCCGGTGTTTCACGGGTTAGTTCTAATGTTAATTCTATCCATGAGATAACAACATCTGATGAATAATCTGAAGTTCCTTTAATTTCAACTTCTTGCTCTTTCTTGCATCCATTGAAAATTAAAACACTAAGGAATAGTAATGTTAAAAAACGATAAATTCTTTTCATGATTTAGGTATGATATAATAACGGTTATAAAGATTTGATAGACTAATAAGGTTAGTGCATTATTAATGTCTTGATTCTAAATGCATAACAAATATATTCAGAAAATATAAAAATCAAAAAAATTAGAGAAACCTATTTTTAAGCTTAATAATCTGGTGTTAAAACAGAGGCTTGTGCACCTTCTAGGCTATCTTACTCCATTCCTTATAAGCAGATTTACTCGCTAAATATGCTCTCAAATAATGGTTCTTTGGCAATTTGAGATCATTGTCTTCTGCTAATAATGTTGCCAGAGAGGATCTTGCACTTTGAGCAATATCTTGGTCTGCACTGAGTGAGGCAAGTACCAATTGATCTAATCCACTTTGCCTGGTTCCAGCTATATCCCCAAACCCCCTCAATTGCATGTCGACCTCGCTGAGCTCAAACCCACTATTAGTACTCACCATAGCTTTTAATCGTGTGGTGGCGTTCTCACTAAGATTTTTGCTACTTAACAGAATACAATAGGATTGTGCTGCTCCTCTGCCTACTCTACCCCTTAACTGATGCAATTGAGAAAGCCCAAATTTTTCTGCGCTTTCAATAACCATTATACTAGCATTGGGCACATCGATTCCAACTTCAATAACTGTGGTGCTTACTAGTATTTGACTTTGCTTATTCTTGAAACGCTGCATAGTAGCCTCCTTATCGTCGGCCTTCATTTGTCCATGCAACATATCAACCTGATATTTAGGCCGAGGGAAGAACTTAAGCAACTGATCATAACCATTGTTCAAATCCTTATAGTGCAAAGTCTCACTTTCCTCAATTAAAGGATAAACAATATATGCTTGCCGACCCTTCTCAACTTCACTCTTAATAAACTCCCATACCCTTGGTCTCGCAAAACCAAAGCGGTGTACTGTTTTAATGTGTTTTCGACCTGCAGGCAATTCATCGATTACGCTGTAATCTAAATCCCCATACACACTCATAGCTAATGTCCGAGGAATTGGAGTGGCAGTCATAACAAGTACATGCGGAAGATGACCAGCCTTCTCTTGTAATTTGGCTCTCTGTGCTACTCCAAAACGATGTTGCTCATCTATAACTACTAGACCAATATTGCTAAACTTAACTTCGTCCTCTATTAAAGCATGTGTTCCAATTAGCAAATGAATTTCTCCTAATCTCAGCAAACGGTGAAGCTCTTTTCTTTCTTTTACTGTAGTGCTTCCTGTAAGTAATGCTATCCGCAAACCAACTTTTTGTGCCCACTCTTTTAAACCTATATAGTGTTGCGTCGCAAGAATCTCAGTTGGAGCCATGATAGCAGCCTGAAAGCCATTGTCTACTGCCATAAGCACTGCGATAAATGCTACTATAGTTTTACCACTTCCAACATCACCCTGTAGTAAGCGGTTCATTTGGTTTCCACTACATAGATCTTCCTTGATTTCTGCAAGTACCTTCTGCTGAGCAGAAGTCAAATCAAAAGGTAAATGCTCCTTGAAAAAGCTTTTCAGCCTTGGCATATCCGTGTGAAATTTCAAACCATTGTGTTTCTCAAGCCGCTTCGATTTTTGACGGATAAAAGGAAATTGAAGGAAGAACAATTCTTCAAATTTAAAGCGATGCTGAGCTGAATTCAGTTCTGAGTTTGATGATGGTTTATGTATCCATCGATAAGCGGTACTTCTATCTTGAAGTTTATTTTCTCTCAGTATATTCTCAGTAAATATTTCTGGGATATCCCATTTTTCATGTAACAGTAATTGACTAATTACTTTTCTCAATGCTTTGCTATCAAAGCGTCTATTGCGCATGCCTTCGGTCACTGAGTAAACAGCTTCAAGACCTGCTGAGCTAAATTCTGTTAATAAGTCCAACTCAGGGTGAGCAAAATTTAATCGCCCTTTGAAAGAAGTGGCTCTTCCAAATAAGACCATATCCTGATTCACTTTTAAATTCTTTTTAATCCATTGTATACCTTTAAACCAAATCAAATCTACTTGCTTTTCACCATCACTAAATTTTGCCACTAATCGAGCACTTTTCTTGTTTCCAACTTCTGAAAAACTGATAATTCGCCCTTTAATTTGATAGTAAGACGACTCTGAATTAATATCCCTGATTTTGTGAAACTCGGATCTATCAATATATCTAAAAGGATAATACGCCAATAGATCAGCAACGCTAAATATTCCGAGCTCTTTATTTAACATTTGAGCCCTGGCATCACCCAGTCCTTTCAAGTACCGAATTTCCGTATTTAAAAAAGCATTCATCCCTTAAACATATTTCCAATAAGTGCTCCAATTTCCATCATCCAAGCGATACCAACATGAACTATAATCCCTCCAACAATTGACTTGCTGTAATGCGCAATTATTCCCAAAAGCGTGCCTCCAAAGAAAGAACTCACTAATTCACCAGCTGGTTTACCGTAGTGAATGACCACATAGAACATAGCCATTGGTAAAATAGCTTTTGGTCCGAGATGATACACAAATGCCAAAATCAAAAATCCCCTGAAAAAGAATTCTATGCTGAAAAAGTCTAAGCCGTAAAATAATTCATATATCAGAAAGTATATACGGTGATCTGGATTTGTAATACTTAAATCTTGGAATCGCACTCCTCTCGGATAAGCTCCAAGAAAGTCACCCTGAGTTGAAGCCAATACTATCAATGGCAACATTAAAGCGAGCATTGCGAAATAAGGTTTGGTTGTGAAATTTTTTAAAGTAAAACCGTAAAAGGGCATACTTTTTTTATCTGCGAGATACCAATAAATGCCTATAGGTACAAAAATAAATGCACTTCTAATTGCAGTAAGTATCAACGCATATATCCACCGTGAATGTGGCAAGTGTCGTATTTCTTGCCAAATACCCTGAACAAAAAGATGTGCAGATCCACGCATGGAAAATATGAAGATTGCGAATAGGCTAAGCAGAATGAATTTAGGGTTTCTCCAAAGCTTCCAACTGTTCCTGCTTAAGGAATGAATAAGGTGACCTAAAAAATATGGGATAGAGTATATCACAAAGTGAAAAAGGATTATATTATTGGTCCACACATACTTATCTCGGTAAGATTTGATAATGTCTGTACCGTAGTTCAAGTAGCAAAATCCAACCACAAACAGTAAACCAAAAAGCCATTCACTGAGTTTAAAATGATCTGTGTAAAAGTTCTTAAGATATTTTAAAATGTCGTTCAATCTTCTCTAATTCAAAGCAATACTATTCAGATATAGGCAATAAATCAATTAGCAATTGATTTTTGTTAATTTCAGTACTAAATATGCGATGTATAATTGTAACAATAGATTTATAAATGCCGAGCTTTTCACACCTACATTGCCATAGTCAATTTTCACTTTTAGACGGTGCCGCACGCATCGAAGACATGTTCACCAAAGCGAAAAACGACCAAATGAGAGCTGTCGCTCTTACGGATCACGGCAATATGTTTGGTGTGTTTAAATTTGTGAATGAGGGACTCAAGCAGGGTGTTAAACCAATTGTAGGCTGCGAGTTCTATATTGTTGAAGATCGTCATAGAAAATCCTTTATTGGAGATACTAAAGATGTAAGGTATCACCAGCTTATTTTAGCTAAGAATCAAAAAGGATATCAAAATCTAGCTAAATTATGTTCTTTCGGTTATACCGAAGGTCTCTACAGCAAATGGCCTAGAATAGATAGGGAATTATTGGAAAAATACAGCGAAGGATTAATTGCAACATCATGCTGTATTGGTGCTGAAATTCCTCAAGCTCTTCTCCATAAAGGAGAAGCAGCTGCAGAGCAAATTCTCTTAGACTATATTAAGATATTTGGTGAGGACTATTATATAGAGCTCCAACGACATGGTATAGAAAATATAGATGGTACGGGAATCAGTCAGGAAGATCTAAATCAGAGCTTAATCAAGCTAGCCAACAAACACAATCTCAAGATAATAGCAACTAATGACTCTCATTATGTTGCTGAGGAAGATTGGAATGCTCACGACATTTTATTATGCCTAAATACGGGTTCTAAGCAGAACGAACCAATAGGAGATGGGAGAGGATTTAGATTTGGTTTTCCAAATCACGAATTCTACTTTAAAACCCAAGCCCAGATGGCTACCTTGTTTGCCGACATACCTGAGGCATTAGATAATACAAATTTGATTGTCGATTCTATAGAAACACCCTCCTTACAGCGAGACGTTCTACTGCCAAATTTTGTGCTGCCAAAAGGTTTTAGCACTCAGCTTGAGTATTTGAAGCACCTCAGTTTTGAGGGCGCTAAACGACGCTACGGTGTTATTACTTCAGAAATAGAAGAAAGAATAAATTTTGAACTTCAGGTAATTGGAGATAGCGGTTACCCAGGTTATTTCTTAATTGTTCAAGATTTTACAAGCGCTGCTAGAGATATGGGAGTCTGGGTTGGACCAGGAAGGGGTTCCGCTGCTGGTTCGGTTGTGGCCTATGCTTTGGGGATTACCAATGTGGATCCAATAGCCTACAACCTACTTTTTGAGCGTTTCCTCAATCCTGAAAGGGTAAGCATGCCCGATATCGATATTGATTTTGATGATGAAGGTCGACAAAAAGTTATTGATTATGTCTTAGATAAGTATGGCCAAAAGCAAGTAGCACAAATAGTAACCTATGGTTCAATGGCAGCCAGGTCGTCTTTAAGAGATGTTGGTAGAGTGCTCGACGTGCCACTGCCAGTGGTAGATAAAGTTGCCAAAACATTTCCAACTCACTTAAAGGCAACATTACAGAAAGTTCTAAAAGAGGATGGAGTAGATTCTAAACTTAAGTCAGAACTGAATTCTGAACAAATTCACAGCGCTGAAGAATTCCGAAAATTAGCGGCAGAAAAGAGTGAAATAGGTGAAATGATTAGAACCGCAGCTAAGCTTGAAGGCAGTGTCAGAAATACAGGTATACACGCATGTGGTGTGATTATTACTCCCGACGAAATCACCAATTATATTCCAGTTAGCAAAGCCAAAGACAACGAACTTTTAGTTACTCAATTTGATAATAGTGTTGTAGAAAGTGCTGGTCTACTGAAAATGGACTTCCTCGGGTTGAGAACATTGAGTATCATCAAAGATGCAGTTGAATTGGTAAAAGAAAAGCACGGTGTTACAATAGTTCCAGACGATATTCCATTGGATGATAAAAAGACCTTAGCCCTTTTCGCAAAGGGAGAAACCAATGGTGTTTTTCAGTTTGAATCTCCAGGGATGCAGAAAAATCTTAAACTTCTCAAACCAGATAAGTTCGATGACTTAATTGCAATGAATGCTTTGTACCGTCCCGGTCCGATGGAGTATATCAAAAATTTTATTGCTCGTAAACACGGCAAGGAGCAAATCAGTTACGATCTGGATGATATGGAAGAATACCTGGCTGAAACCTATGGTATTACCGTTTATCAAGAGCAGGTTATGCTTTTGTCGCAAAAACTAGCTGGTTTTACAAAAGGCCAGGCTGACTCATTGCGGAAAGCGATGGGTAAGAAGAAAATTGAAGAGATGAATAAGCTCTTCGATCTTTTTATCACTCAAGGCACTGAGAAAGGACACGCAGAGGAAACACTGAAAAAAGTGTGGAAGGATTGGGAAGCTTTCGCATCTTATGCTTTTAATAAAAGTCACTCTACCTGTTATGCCTATTTAGCCTTTCATACTGCATATCTTAAGGCCCATTATCCTGCGGAATTTATGGCTTCTGTATTGACCCACAATATGAGCGACATTAAAAAGGTCAGCTTTTTTATGGATGAATGCAAAAGGCAGAATATAGAAATTCTAGGTCCAGATGTCAATGAAAGTGCCAATAAATTCAGTGTTAATGCTCAGGGCGCTATCAGATTTGGCTTAGGAGCTATAAAAGGCGTAGGTGAAACAGCCGCTTCCGAGATAATTAGGGAACGAAAAGAAAATGGTGAATACCACAACCTGTTTGAGTTGTGTAAGAGAGTAAACCAAAGGGTTGTCAATAAAAAATCCTTGGAAAATTTAGCGATAGCTGGAGCATTCGATGCTTTTGGTGTTAATAGATCAGCATATGTTACAGAAGTGAATGGAATCACTGGTTTAGAGCTTGCTGTTAGATATGGCAATAGGGCACAAGCAGAGGAGAACAGCGCTCAAGCATCATTGTTTGGTGGAGATCAAAATGTTGAACTTAGTGAACCGGTGCTGCCAGCAGTTGAGCCTTGGAGTCTTCTAGAGCGATTGCAAAGGGAGAAAGATTTGATTGGTATCTATATATCAGGCCATCCATTAAATAAATTTAAGTTTGAAATTGAACATTTTACTACTGATACACTGCTAGAAGTAGAAGAAAAGAATTTGCAACTCCTAGAAAAAGACATAGCAGTTGCAGGCTTAGTAACGCAGGTACGAGAAGCAGTTACTAAAAATGGAAAGCCCTACGTAATATTTACTATAGAAGATTTCACATCTAACCGCGAGTTTGCTTTGTTTGGCGACAAATGTGCTTCATTTAAAGGCTATATAGAACACAATGCTCAATTGTTTATCACGGGCAAAGGAGAGAAGAGCTATAGAGATGAAAGCAAGTTGGAAATCAATGTTAAAAATATATGTTTCTTGGCAGATGCTATAGATAATCAGCTAAAATCAGTAACTATACAAGTTCCAATTACACGAGTAGACGAAGATTTTATGATGGAATTATTTGAGCTTTCAGATGATAGAGGAAAGATACAATTGCTATTCAGTATAGTTGCGGATAAGGAAAACATAAAAGCACTTTCGCGTAAGTACCGCATTAAAATGGATGACATTACCAAAAAGAAACTATTAGATCTGGATCTTAAGTTTAGGTTTAATTAGATTCTTGAAAGTTTAGACCAACAGATATTTTCTCTTTATAATCCACTGGAACTGCTATTTCCTTGCCTAACAAATTGAAATAGATATTGCCCATATAATGTACCTCTAAATTATTGCCGAGTATTTGCTTAAAAGCTTGATCAAAAACATTTCTGTTGTCTTTACTTAGCAGGTTTAGATCCAGGAGTATATCAATTGGAACATCAAAGTCTGAAGCAGCCGGAATTTCAATGGACTCGGTTTGATCAATTTTACTTACCACTGCATTCTCAATAAGAATCTGAATTTCAGTTCTACTCAAAAGAGCACCAAAGGGATTTGGGTTGTTATAGACTGCAAATCCGGTTAATTGAAGATGTGTTTGGTCTTTGAGACTAAGTTGAATTTTTTTAAATTCTATAAAACTTGGAGCTTTTGGCATGTTGCATCCCATTAGCAAAGTAAAAAGGCCAACAAATAAAAATGTCTTGCGAAGATTATTTAACATTCTGCTTTTTTTAGTAACTTTACCAACAACATTAAACAATCAGTATGGATATAGATAAGGCTTTCAAGAAAATTTTAGTTGCATTTGATAATTCAGAATCATCAAAACAAGCTATGCAAAAGGCATGTGACATTGCCGAGAGATTTAATTCAGCAATAACTGCGGTATTTGTCAGCGGAGAAGGTGATAAGAGTTTTGAGGATGCAAAATCTTACTTAGAACAGTTTGCTACAGCGAAAAATATTCAGGTTAATGTAGTACAGAGGAGTGGAAAAGTTTATGATGAGGTAATCAAACTGGAAAAGGAAGAAGGTTTTCAGCTTATTTTAATAGGTGCGCACGGTAAGAGCGGCTGGTCTCCATTCTGGATAGGTTCAAACGCTTTTAAAGTTGTTAGTTCATCAAATTGCCCTGTTATAACCATACAAGATTATGCTAAAGACTCAGGTATAAGCAATATAGTATTGCCATTAGCTGATTCTAATACCACTCGTCAAAAAGTGCCTTATGCAGCTATACTCGCAACAGCTTGCAACGCAACAGTTCACATTTTGGGAGTGAGTAAAAGTGCCAGTAAAGAGGCTGAACATCACGTATCCGCCTACGTTCGTCAGACTGAACGTTATATGATGGAGCGTGATATAAAATACACTGTTGAAATGAACTTGGGTACCAAAGTTCCCGAGGCATGTATAGAGCACGCTAAAAAAGTAAATGCTGGCCTACTCATGATTATGACAGAAACTGAGAGTGCAGGATATTTTATGGATAGCTATTCACAACAATTGGTGAATACTAGCCCAGTACCTGTAATGTGTATACACTCAAGAGACACTATGGTAACTGGCGCTGCTGGTTATTAAAGACCTTTATTCTTAATTACAAATCCCGCTGCTGGTTGTGCCTTGGGCATAATAATCAATTCGTTGATGTTTACACGAGCTGGTCTGTTTAATACAAACCAAATTGCCTCTGCTATGTCTTCTGCTATCAAGTTCTCAAATCCTTGATAAACGGTTTTAGCTTTTTTCTCATCCCCGTCTAAACGCACAATTGAGAACTCGGTTTCTACCGCTCCAGGATTAATACTCGATACTTTTATATCGTGTTCAGCAAGCTCTCTACGCATAGCTTTATTTAGTGCATCCACCATATGTTTGGTGCCACAGTATACATTTCCATTGGGATAAACTTCTTTACCAGCAATTGAACCAATATTCACTATATGCGCATTTTCGGCATTTTTCAAGATTGGGATTAAAGCTTTAGTGGTATAAAGTAATCCTTTAATATTGGTGTCAATCATTCTATTCCAATGATCTATATCGCCATTTTCAATATTGTCTAATCCAGCTGCTAAACCAGCATTATTAATAAGAACATTTATGTTTTGCCAATCAGAAGGAAGGGATTTTATAAAACTGTTAACTGCTTCATTGTCTCTTACATCAACAGGCATTATTAAGCAGTCTGTATTAAATCTCTCTTTTAGTGATTTGGCCTGAGCTTGCAACCTCTCCTGTCTTCTACCGTTGAGAATTAATCGATAAGCATTTTGTGCTAGTATCTCCGCCGTTGCAGCTCCAATTCCAGCTGTAGTTCCTGTAATAAGTGCGGTTTTATTATGCATTGGGCGAATATAAAAAATGTTGTTCGCCGCTAGTGAATAAAATCAGCTTTATTCAGCTTATAATAAATGGAGTCTTCTATCCCTTCACAAGTATCAGTTTTCCAATAGCTAAATCCACATTTCTCCAAAACTTTTATAGATGCGGGATTCTCTCTAGCCACCCTTCCAATAATCTCAGTTAAACCCAATGTGTTAAATCCATAATGTAAACAAGCAATAGAAGCTTCGGTTGCATAGCCTTTACCCCAGTAATCCTTGAGCAACCTATAACCCAAATCTATCATGCCATCACTGTGTTTCTTCAAACCACACCAGCCGATAAAAGTATGGTCATTTTTAAGAGTTAAAGCCCATCTACCCATGCCGTTTTGTAAATAATCTTGATAGTTCAATAAAAACTTTCGAGCCTCATCTACCGATGTAAAGGCCAGATCACCTGTATACCTTAAGACATCTGGGTCGTTGTTCAGTTCAAATGCTGACTGCGCATCGATATCAGCCTGAAATTCGCGAATATTTAAGCGCTTTGTGCTGGCAATTATTTTAAATTCTTGCTTGGTAAATCCCATAGAATAAGGTTTGAATTATTTTGCCATCGGAGTCTATGAAATCCCACCTTTGAATCACATCTCCATTATCCTGCGGTATCCAACTAATCCTATGTTTATTACCATTAACATCTGCTTTGGAACTCATGACCATAGAACCATCAATGGCTTTACCTTTCAAAACTAAGTTACCTCCTTTATTGTCTATCCATATTTGATTCCAGCTGGAATCTCCGGCATTATAGTATGAATTACTAGTTCCGGTGCTGTTTGGAGATATCCAGTTTTCTTTGAGAAGGCAACTGTCCTGTTCGTAAACAATGGTATTTTGTCCCAATTCAACTCCATTGGAATCAACCACTTGCCATTCACCTATCCAAAAGTTGAATTGCATATGTTCTTCAGTGCAGCAGTTGCAATTATTCTGACTATAAGTACTGATGAATGCAGCGCTCAATATTGCCAGAAGAATACATTTTTTCATACTTGCTAAAATAAGGCTTTTGCCTAATATTCAACTTATAGTACACTTCAGAAGATGTGTAGATAAACCATGGTCCTGCTAAAGCTCGAAAAATTAACTTTGGATGTTTAAAATGGGGCTGTTCACTAAGAAGAAAAGTAAGAAGAAAGGATTGAAGACAAAAGATCCTAAGAAAATTGAGTTTAGAAATAAAGTCATTGGCAGTTTTGTGCTGCTTTTTACAATTTTTATCTTTTTAGCTTCTATCAGCTATATGTTTAGCTGGCGAGCAGATCAAAGTATTCTAAACGATTCTGTCAAGAATCTTTTATTTGGTTTTAATGGGAATATTCCGAAGAACTTTATGGGTAAGTTGGGCGCACTTTCTGCTCACCTCTTCATTTACAATGGATTCGGATTAGGAGCCTTCTTTCTATACCCCATATTTTTTCTATTTGGATATAACATTTATTTCAAACAGAAATACAGTGTTAGAGCTAAAACTGTAAGTAAATACTTAGTTACAGCCATATGGGTGTCACTGGTCTGTGCAGTTTTCTTCTATAAAAGTGGCTCTGTGCTCTCAGGTACTTTGGGCTATGGAGTGTTTATGTTTTCAAAATCCCTCATTGGTTTCATTGGAATAGTCATGGTCCTTATACTTATGACATTGTTGTTTGTTTATGTGGCTTTCGGTATAGATATTCTGGCAGCACTTACTACCAGAAAAATGCTGAAAAAGAATGCAGCTGCTGAGCATAGCGATGATGACGCGGTATTTGCTGGTGAGACCTTGTTTGAGAAAGATAATATAGAAGTAGCGGAAGAGGATGAAGAATTAGATGAGCTCAGTGAAGATGAGATTACATCGCATGTTCTAGAAGTAGAAGAGGAGTCAAATGAGGCAGAAGTTGAGGAAACTGATGATGGACTAGAACTCGAAATTGAAGAACAGCCAGAAGAAGAGGAAGAAGAAGCCAAACCGGCAAAAGAGCATTATGGGGTTGATGAACCCTATGACCCTACTTTGGATCTACGCGACTATAAATTTCCTGAATTAGAGTTCTTGAATGAGTATGGTGATGGCGGCAAAACTGAAGTTTCTAAAGAAGAATTGGAGAAGAGTAAGAACATGATTGTTCAAACTCTTGAAAACTATAAAATTGGTATTTCTCAAATTAAAGCCACTATTGGTCCTACCGTAACTCTGTTTGAAATAGTTCCTGAAAAAGGGGTGAGAATTTCTCGTATTAAAAACCTCGAAGATGATATTGCTTTAAGTTTGGCCGCATTGGGTATTAGAATCATTGCGCCAATTCCGGGTAAAGGAACCATCGGAATTGAAGTGCCTAATGTTAAACCAGAGATCGTGAGTATGCACGCTATGATCAATAGCGCCAAGTACAAAAACACTAAGTTCGATTTGCCAGTCTGTCTAGGCAGAACTATTGCCAATGAAGTCTTTATTGCTGATTTAGCTAAAATGCCTCACCTTCTTATGGCGGGTGCAACCGGACAAGGTAAATCTGTGGGCTTGAATGCCATTATTGTATCCTTACTCTATAAAAAGCATCCTTCTGAATTGAAATTCGTTATGGTGGACCCTAAAAAGGTTGAATTAACACTCTATCAAACAATAGAGAGGCACTATCTCGCAAAATTACCAGAGACTGAAGATGCAATTATCACTGATAATAAACAGGTAATAACAACGCTAAACTCGCTTTGTGTTGAAATGGATGAGCGCTATAAATTACTGCAAGCTGCATTGGTCCGCAATATCAAAGAGTATAATGCGAAATTCAAGAGCAGAAAACTGAGTCCGGAAGAAGGGCATAGGTTCCTACCATATATCGTGGTTGTAATAGATGAGGTTGCCGACCTAATAATGACTGCCGGCAAAGAAGTAGAGCATCCAATAGGTAGGTTAGCCCAATTAGCGCGTGCAATAGGTATACATTTAATATTAGCTACTCAAAGGCCTTCTGTCAATATCATCACAGGTACTATTAAAGCTAATTTCCCAAGTAGAATAGCCTTTAGAGTATCTTCAAAAATTGACTCAAGAACCATTTTGGATACCAATGGAGCTGATCAATTAATAGGAAAGGGTGATATGCTTTATTCTACAGGAAGCGAATTAGTGCGCCTTCAATGTCCATTTGTAGATACACCCGAGGTTGAGAAAGTAACCAGTTTTATAGGAAGTCAAAGAGGGTATCCTGATGCTCATATTTTGCCAGAAGTTAGAGATGAAGAGGGTAGTGGTCCAGGTGAATTCGACGCAAACGACAGAGATGCCTTATTTGAAGATGCCGCTAGGATCGTTGTGCAGCACCAGCAGGGGAGTACTAGTTTAATTCAACGCCGACTAAAAGTTGGATATAATCGTGCGGGACGCTTGATAGATCAGCTGGAAGCAGCTAATATTGTAGGACCATTTGAGGGAAGTAAGGCGAGATCCGTATTAATTCCAGACGAATATGCTTTGGAACAGTTTTTGTCCTCTCTAAACTAAGAAAAGCAAAATGAAAAAAGCATTATTACTATCATTAGTTCTAACATTTGGAATTAGCCAATCATTTATTTCACAGTCGGCGACACAAGATACTAGATCTACCGAAATTCTAAATAAAGTTAGCAAGACCTATAAGACCTATAAGTCAATTAAGGCGTCTTATACTGTTAACATCAGCAATAAGCAAAGCAATTCAAGTATTAATCAGAGTGGGACATTGTATCTGAAAGGTAAGAAGTTTCGTGTAAATATGTCAGGTCAAGAAATTTATTGCGATGGCAAAACAATCTGGACATATCTTAAGGATGCGAATGAAGTTCAAATTACTAAATACGATGAAAAAATGATGGATGTAAGCCCATCTGAAATTTTTACCATCTATGAAAAAGGATTTATTCATAAATACGCTGGACAAAAAACATCAGGTGGAAAGACCTTGGATCTAATAGAAATGACGCCTACGGATAAATCTAAACCTTATTTTAAGGTTAGACTCGGTGTAGATAAGCTTGCGGGGAAAGTAGAAGAAATGGCTATTCACAACAAAAATGGCGTGACAACTACTTATACTATTACCAAGTTTAGCCCTAATGTAGAGATCAGCGATTCATATTTTAAATTTAATCCAAAATCTAAACCTGGAGTGATTGAAATAGACCTGAGATAATCATGCGTCTATTCTATCTACTTATACTTTCAGCATGTTTATTTGCTTGTAAAAGCAGGTCTAAAGTATGTAAGAAGGACTTGGCTAGCTATTATCTTTCAGTTGAAACAACGCCTTGTTTTGGCAGATGTCCAATGTACCGTATGCAAATTATGGGTGATGGACAAGCTGCTTTAGAAAACAAAAGATTCATTGATAGATTGGGAAATTTTGAGACTTCCATTGGTGATTCAGATGTGCTGTATTTGGCTCAATTATCAAATCAACTAAATTGGGATACCTTACAGCCAGAATATCTTACTGGCTATACTGATTTGCCATCAACCATTATAAGGCTATCTACCAAGCCAGGTGATACCTCAGAAGTTCGATTTGAGTATGGTGCTGCACCAATGCAGTTAGAGCATATAGCACAAAGGGTTGATAGTTTGAGAACAGCGCTGGATTGGACTCCAGTGAATCAAGACATTTAAGAATCTATTAGATGCTTATCTAATTCTTCGTAAATAGAGTTGTTGCTAACATACTCAGGAACAATGCGCTTCATTGTTTTTACCAAGAATCGATTGGTGAGTTTATCCTTTTCAGTATAGAGCTTGTTGATTACCTCGTTAACCTCTAAATAATTATACTGAGGTACTTTGGCAATCATGATTTTAGGATTGTGAGTTCCTACCGTATTTTCTTTATCGTTTAACAATTCTTCTTTCAGTTTTTCCCCAGGTCTTAGTCCAGTAAATACTATGTCGATATCAGTGCCTACATTAAAACCTGAGAGCTTAATCATTTTCTTGGCTAAATCAACGATTTTAACGCTTTCGCCCATATCGAAGATATATATTTCTCCTCCTTTGCCCATAACACCAGCTTCTAGCACTAGTTGGCAAGCTTCAGGAATGGTCATGAAGTATCTGGTTATTTCTGGATGAGTAACAGTAATTGGGCCTCCAGCTTCAATTTGTTTTTCAAATATTGGAATCACAGAACCATTACTGCCCAATACATTTCCAAATCGTGTTGTAACAAATTTGGTGTGTGAATCTGAATCGAGATGTAACTTAGCATTCAATGATTGCACATAAATTTCAGCAATTCTTTTGGAAGCCCCCATAATGTTTGTAGGGTTAACAGCCTTGTCGGTACTTACCAAAACAAACTTGTCGACCTTGTATTCAGTAGCTAAATTGGCGATATTTTGGGTGCCGAAAACATTGGTATTGATAGCCTCATATGGATTGTGTTCCATTAGAGGAACATGCTTGTATGCTGCTGCATGGAAAACATATGATGGTTTGAAATATTCAAATACCTTTTTAATTCTAGCAACATTGCACACGTCGGCTATAACTACTTCAGCCTTGGTAGAGTGTTTGAGCTCATTCTGCAAATGATATAGTGGAGTTTCAGCTTGATCGAGTAAGACTAGTTTTTTAGGTTTAAAAGCTAAACATTGACGAGCAATCTCACTTCCTATGGATCCTGCAGCTCCTGTAATTAATATTACCTGATTATTGAGTTCTTTGGAAATATTAGCAATGTCTAATTGAATAGGATCGCGTTCTAGTAAATCCTCAATTTTTACCTTTTTAATCTGGCGAGCAGTGAACTCCCCATTTATCCAAGTTTCAACAGAAGGAATAGTTTTAACGGTGATATTGCCTAATAAAGATTTCTCAATTACACGTTTCTTTCTCCAGGGTTTAATTTTTTGAATAGCAATAATTAGTTCGTGAGGTTTGCCATCAGATACAAGATAATCAAAATCAGTCTCGGGGCTGTATATCTTAACACCTTCTAAGGTTTTACCTTGCAGTCTAACATTGTCATCTAAGAAGGCTACTACTTTGGAGTTGGTTTTTTGATCACCTTCCAAAGTTCGTTTTACAAGCATACCAACTTCTCCAGCGCCGTAAATAATAATGTGTTTCTTATTGGCATTATTTACTGGACCATAGTAATTGTAAAACAGTTTGAAGCTTATTCTAAATCCAGCTAACAAGCAGGTTAATATAAATGCATCAATTAGAATGATAGCAGGGCTCAATATATGCAAACCTGTGGCGTACAGATACAATCCTTCAACCAGAAAGATGGCTAGTGTACTTATAAATACTGCAATCACAATCCGCACGGCATCTTGAGTACTGGTGTATTTCAAGATTCCGGTATAGGTCTTGGTGATTAAAAAGGCTTTTGTCCTAAAAAGCAAAACCACTAGAAGTGGGTAGAACAAAGCAGTTGCAGATAAGCTTTCATTTTTGAAGACATCAAATAAATAGCATGTCAACAGAAAAGAAAAAGTTGAAATTGATAAGTCAATGAGAAGAATAACCCATCTGGGTGTGTTTTGGAGGGCTATTTTTTTGAGGTTAGCGAGCATATCCCTTAGTAGTTAGTATTGCGAAGATACAAAATCTTTGCAAGACTTATAACCACTATGGGATGCCATTTCGCTTCTGTCTTTAATTTAGTTCAATTCTAGTACTTAAGCACTTTATAAGTCTGACTCGAATGTCCTGTATGTATTGTGCAATAGTATACACCTGTTGCCAGTTCTGATAAGTTTATGTGTATCGACTGGTTGAGAGTGATTTTCACTTGCTCTACAATCTTTCCATTGATATCAGTAAGTACGATGTCATCAGCACTTATAGCTCTAGAATTATAACCTTTGATTTCAATAAAACTTTTTGCAGGGTTAGGATAAATCTCAACTTCAGGTATTGGCGAAACAACCGCAATTGGGGAGTAAGCAATACTTCCATCAAAATCGATTTGTTTGATTCTATAGTAAATATCCTGATGCGTATTATTTAAATTGAGATCCATATATGTATAGCTATTCAATTCTTGAGAATTTCCTTTGCCATCAACTTCTCCAATGGGTTCATAGTCTGCGGCATTATAACTTCTTTCAACAATGAAATAGTCATTATTTGCTTCCGATGCGGTTGCCCAATTAATGAGACTGCTGCTTGGCAATTGATATTCTGCTTCTAAGTATAAAAATTCAACTGGAAGAACAATAGCCCATTCTATATAGTACTGTACAGGTGCTGAAGGTACACATGCTGAGTCGTATACAGTATAGTCAAAATAAGTATCTGTTGTTCCTATGCCTGTAAACTTGATTACCAATAGAGAGGAATCATAATTAAAGATAAAAGGATTTGTTGGAGAAGGGGGATTAATACCATCTGCTCCAACAGTGATTTGTACTCCATCGTACCACAACTCATTTCCATTATTTGGAAGGGAAGTGATTGCCATTTTTGATGAATGTCCTTTGCTACCATCTTCCTGGTCAGTTCCAGATAACCATCCGGTACCAGAACCAAATGAGCCAAGCACCATGGTGTCATTAAGCGTTGGACTAAGAATTACATAGCTCTGAGAATCCGCAATAGGAATTTCGTCTATCCCAAAGTTGATATTGAAAACATCTGAAATCTGTGTTTGTAAATAATTGATTTGATCAACTGCACTGTCATAGCCCACGCCTGCTCCAATATTTTCTCCTGTTGCCACCCAATTAGAAGGCAAACTAGAAGTTGGCATAGAGGCTCCAACGGTGCCTTGAACAGTGCTCAATTGTAAAATGTATGAGTAATCACCTGTAATATCGGTGAAGGTGTATGTTCCATTTGAATTAACGGCGACGGTATTGACGACTAGTCCAGTTATGGAGTCGATTAGGTTGACATATAATTGTGAACCTGAAGCAGTACCGATACCTGCTCCATTTACAGTGCTATCGTTTAATCCATTACCATCATCATATACATTACCAGAAATTTCAAGTATTACTGGACAAAGTAAATCTATTGGTCCAAGACGCACACCTTGCTGTGCGGGGTTAGATTCTTGAGGACCAGCTCTATAAATGATAATAAGTGAGCTTAATGGTGACGCTGAAGTCACGTGTATAGACCCTCTTAAAGAATCGGGATGTATATCATTGCTAACACCAGATGTCCATCCAGCTGTAGCTGTTTGTCCATTTAGTGTAAGTGTCCCTGATTTCATCAATTCAACAGTAACAGGAACCGTATCATTTGCTAAACCGAGTCCAATTATTTCTACTTCATCCTGGAATGCAGAACTACCGCCAGGCGCAGGGCTGGCATTAGACGCATCAAGATCACTGATTACTAGACCTCTAATTTGCAATGCATGTTCAAAGTTTATTTTCATTTGAATTGCATCACCGGGAGAATATGGAGTATTTGGCGATACGCCATTGTCGTAATTATCCATATAGAAAGTAAAATAAGGTTGACCGTATGGTCCATCTGTACCAGACCTCATTCTGTCATAAACATTGCCTGTAACTTCAGTCAATATTATATCTACATCAAAACTAGGAATGCTTCCATTGGAAGGACAGCCGGTTATTTGATCTGTTATTGTGTCTGGTGGGGCT